>JAFGMS010000317.1 GCA_016927375.1 Anaerolineae bacterium | reverse complement strand
CGTTACTTCGCCGAGCGTGGCAATCAGGATGCTAAGTCCGAATTGGGTGCTGATGAGTTCCAAGCTACCAAGTTTCTCGCCTGGGAACATCACCTTGCTCTGACTATTTTGGCCAGTTGGTTCATTGCCGAAACCAAACTGGAGTGGGCTTCGCTCTACACTCGTGACCCCGCTCTCTATGAATACTACCAGGTCGACGTGCTTCCTTCTTTGTCTGTAGCTAATGTGCGCGAACTGCTGCGTGCTGCCCTGCCCTTGCCGCAGCTCTCGCCTGCTCAAGCAGCCGCTTTGGTCGTCAAACATCTCGATAATCGTACCCGCTCACGTAAATCTCGTCTTAGATCTCATTTCAATCCTTGAATGTGACATTGTCAAGGTAATCAGTTTTCAAATAACTCCCTCGAACATCACTGAGTCATGAACCATCTCAAAAAGCCTGATGATGTCACATACCGTCACGAGTTACGGTTAGTTTGCCCCTACAAATGATTATGGAGGCATCTCCTGTCTTCCCAATCAGCCCGCAAATATCTCACTCTTTGTCACAATGTGGTGAACCATCCCCAAACCCCGCTCTCGCTCCCCATCACAAATGAACTTCAAAGGCCTCTGGCGCTTCCAGGGTGAGGGTCAGCAGCTGCTTTCCAGCCTCCCACCTCTGGTCGATAAGCTTGCCCTGGTGGACTTTCACCGATGTGGGTTGGTCTTCTAGCCCTATAATTTGCAGTTCTGCCTTCTGGGCCGGCGATTGGTACTGGCCCTGCCGAATTTCGCGTGCTATCCGGCTGCCCACGCTATTGGCATCGCTGCGCCAAACGAGATGAGAGAGACGATGGTTCTTGGAAAGCTCATAGTCCGGGCATAGACCATCATCCTCATAATGCAGGCTGGTATGCTCGCCGGCGGCCCGGTAAGCTCGCAGAGTCAATGTATCGATTGCCTGCTCGCCGACATACTGCTGCACCGGCCATAGAGGGATAATGGCTCCAGCCTTAATAAACAAGGGCAGCCTTTCCAGTGGGGCCTCGACATCGACCGTCTGCCCACCCTGGTATTGGCGATGGCTCCAGAAGTCATACCATTCTCCGGCGGGTAGATAAACCGATCTGGCGACAGCGCCCTCTTCCAAGACCGGCGCGACGAGAAATGAATCGCCCCACAGATATTGGTCGTCGAGACTGTAGGTGCGCTCATCGTCCGGGTAGGCAAAGCACAGCGGGCGGGCGATGGGAGCGCCGGTCGTTGCTGTCTGCCAGACCGCCGTGTAAAGATATGGCAGCAGCCGGTAGCGCAGCTCGATGTAGCGGCGAGATATATCCTCGACCTCCGGGCCGAACTCCCAGGGTTCCTGGTCAGGCGCGCCCTGCATGCAGTGAACGCGGAAGAAGGGCATGAAGGCGCCTACCTGCATCCAGCGGGCAAACAGCTCCGGTGTCGGGCCGCCTGTAAAGCCGCCGATGTCCGGCCCGGTGATAGGGATGCCCGACATACCCAGGCTCAAGACCATCTGGACGGACAATCGCAAATGATCCCATGTGCTCTTGTTGTCGCCGGTCCAATGAATGGCATGGCGTTGCAGGCCGGCCCAACCCGAACGACTGAGGATCAGCGGCCTACGGTCCGGCCGTAGGCGGCCCAGCCCTCCGACGCTGGCCTTGACCATCAACATGCCGTAGATGTTGTGGTATTCGTCGTGATCAGTCTTTGGCGGGCTTGATGTCTCTGCCGACTGGCCGGCGGCGCCGGCTGCCTCATCGACATGACACACACAGCCGGGCACCGTCTGGCCGGTCTGGCCTGTGATCAGCGCAGGCTCGTTCATGTCGTTCCAAAAGGCATCGATGCCGTCATCCAGCAGGCCGCGGTAGAGATCTCCCCACCAGGTGCGGACATCCGGATTGGCGAAATCGGGAAAGCAGCATCTTCCGGGCCAGACGGGGCCGATGAAATGAGCCCCATTGGGATACTTGATGAACACATCGGCCGCCTTACCTTCCCGGTAGACCCGGTACCGGGTATCGATCTTGATGCCGGGGTCGATAATCGAGATGACCTTGAAACCCTGATCGTGGAGATTTGCCAGTGTACTGCGCGGATTGGGAAAGCGTTCTTTGTTCCAGGTAAAGCAGCGATAGCCATCCATGTAATGGATATCCAGGTGGATGACGTCACACGGTAAGCGGCGCCGGCGGAACTGGCGGGCAATCTCCATCACACGCTGCTCGGGGTAGTAGCTCCACCTCGACTGGTGGAACCCCAGCGACCACAGCGGCGGGACCTTCGTCCGCCCGGTGATCTCGGTGTACCGCTGAAGCACACTTTGCGGCGTACCAGCCATAATGTATAGACGGAATTCGCCGCCTGCGGCTCGATACTCCACCGTGCCGGGCGTCGATGCGCCCACATCCAGTGCTGCACGGTAGGTGTTATCGAAGAATAGTCCTACTGCCCAGCCGCCCGAGAGCGCCATCAGGAAGGGAACGCTCATGTAGAGAGGGTCGACGCCTCGATGGTAACCGACCTGATCGGTGTTCCACAGCTCGAAGCGCTGCCCGGCATGGTTGAGCGCGCCGGCTTTCTCGCCCAGACCGTAGAAGGCGCAGTCCTGGTTCAGCCTGGCTCGCCACAGGACCTGGCCGCCGTCCGGGCGATAGCCTGAGCCGGGCTCATCGCTCAACAGCACCCCCCCATCCTGGTCCCGCAGTGTCAGGCGGCAGGGATGCTTATCGATGGTGAGACTAATTTCTCCGGTGGACAGCTCGATATGATCGTCTGTCTCCGAGACGTCGATCTGCGCACCATCCCAGGCTGCTTCGGGCTTCTCTACCGCATACGAGAAGGTTTCTGGGAACGTCCCATCGGGTCGCACGCGGACCTGGAGTACATCGCCGGCCAGCAAAGCGAGGCGCATTGATCCCCTTGATGCCTTAACCGTCAGGTGATGGTTATCGACTGCATCCGACTGAACGACATCGCCCAGGAAGACAAAGGAGTTCTTTGGCAGCCGCCAGAGATGGGAAGAGGAACGCCCAAAGGCCCCCGAACCTATCACATGGAACAATGTGCGGAAGGGATGTGTCAGACCATTGATGATCATCCCCGGAGAGATACCTTTGAGGATTTGAGAGAGATCGAAGTTAGACATAGGAACCCTAACGACAGTGATGAGCAATGAGCGACGAGCGACGAGCAACCGGTACTGGCAGGCTATAAGCTGTCCGCTTATGCTTCTTTTTGCCGGGCCAGATCTTCACGTGCATGGGCCAGCGCTTCTTCGTAGGTATCGAATATCATGACCTGCCAGCCGCCGTACTGCCGCTGCGAAGCGGATCGGGCGGCGAGCTTGACCAGCTCATTGCCGGAAACCGCCGCAACGCGCAAGCGCGGATCGTCAAACCCCTCTGGCCCCTCTTTGGTCAGCGTCACCAGCGAAGAGACGAGCGTGCCAAAGTCGAGGTTCAACTTGCTCGTGTTGTGGATAACCCAGATAACAGGGTCGGGCAAGTTCCGGTTGTGATCGGTAGCCAAAGCCAAGGCATCCCGCAGATCCTGGTTCGACTCCAGCTTCTCGGGGTAGTGATAGACGGTAATCGGCATATCCTCGATAAACTCGACTTTGATTGGCATATGGCACCTTTCTTGAAAATAGTGATGAGTAACGAGTGCAGAGCAACGAGTTAAAAGCTCTGTACTTTGTATGTGTCTACTGCTATCACAAGCCTCAGCACAACCGGCCTTCGCCAGTTCTGTCATTCCCGCGAAAGCGGGAATCCATACGCCACAATCACTTACAAGCTGCTGCTATTTTCATCCTCTTGGGTGAGCCTTGGCTCACCACTCCCTAAAAAACAGTGACTGGGGATGAATACAAAGTCTCATTTCTTAGGCTTCGAGCCAACGACTTTGACGCCAGCAATATACAAATATCCGGAAGCCAACTCTGCTGCCATATCGGGGATCATCTTTACCAGGTTCCCTCGATAGGCATCCTGCCAGAGTTTCTTCAAGATTGCAAGTGCCTCTTCGTTGACGTGAACCACATCCTTCTCATCGATCAGGAGCATGGCTACCTCGTTCGAGTTTTCAGTCACTGAGAAGAAATACTTATCTGCATCGTCATGCTTCGACTGCAGATATTCATCGATGTGCTCTTCTAGCTCATATTCAAAAAGGGCTCTGGACATGAGACCGTCCTCAAGCAGTGCCTTTGTGAGGTTCTTCTTGATTTGTTTCCGTGTCCTCATGCTTCTCCCGGACCTTGCAAGTGGGTCAGCTGCCTGCATACTCTCTTGAGCTTCTTGTCTTGTGCTAAACGCAGGGACGCGCAGATACACCTCCTCTGTGCTGCCCAAAACAGAAACCTCAAGCGTTAGCTCGACCGGGCGAACAACACCACGACTATGACGCAAATGCTTCTTGAAATACATGACACATGCCGGCAGCGCACCAGCCAACCACAGCAGATCCTGACGGGTGGGAGACTTCAACTGCTTTTCTTGCCCTGTCCGGTAGATGAGCGGATAAGCACCTTTGTCAGGCATGGGCCAACCATAGCGCGCTATCGCATCCAGATCATCGTAGGACATAGCCGGGGCTTCTTCAAAAATCAAGCCTACCCAGCTCATGTCGTGGGGCAAGTCTTCGGGAGCAAGATCTTGCAGCATCCACTGCAGGTCATCGAGGCTGTCTTGTACGGAAAGACCGTATATCTCGCCGCCGCTGCCCATCACTACAGCGTAACGTTCCGAAGCATCAGACGGATAGCGAATTTCAATCGGATGGAGATCGTTCAATATGCGCCATGGTGCTGCTTCATAGAACTCAGCTGCTGCCGCATAGAGGTGTTCCAGGAGGGGCGGCGTCATGCCGGGGAGTGTAATCAAGCCCGGGAGCGGCTCCTGGCCGCGATTCATCCACTGCTCCATGGAAACAAGTGACTCTGTTAGCACAGGGAGGTTCTGGCGGAACTCGCAGCGCACGCCAATGGCCTCCAGTTTAGGTGCAAGGGCCTTGACATGCTCTTCGTGATCGATATGGATAACTGCCGGGCGGCGCGGCCGGCCGGCGCCAATCATAGGCCGGCGCATGGCGCGAGAGATAGCGTCCCATACTGCATCATTGGTGGGGGGATCGTCAGAGAGCTTGCTGACCAGCATCGGGCCTTTCTTATCCACGACTGCGACGAGCCAGGGGCGGAAAGGCTCCTCGTTCTTGGGGGTAATCCATGCCCGGGCCAGGCGGATAGTTCCTTCCCAGATATCATCGGTTTGCTTCAGACGACGGAGTCTATCTACTGGATCTTTAGACATTATCTATCTCGTTTTTCCTCTCGGTGGCAAGATCTTCACGCGCATGCATCAGCGCTTCCTCATAAGTCTCGAATATCGACACCTTCCAGTTGCCATACTGCTTCTGGGTAGCAGCCTTAGCAGCAAGCTTAACCAGCTCGCTGCTGGAAATCGCTGCCACACGAAGACGTGGATCGTCAGCACCCTCCGGGCCCTCTGTGGTAAGTGTGACCAACGCTGTAACCAGCCTGCCAAAGTCAATGGTGAGCCGGCGCGTATCGTGAATGACCCAGATGACCGGATCAGGCATCTTCAGAACAAGATCGGCCTCTGCTACCGTCGCATCGCGGATCTCCTGGTTGGATTCCAGCTTCTCAGGATAGCGATAGACGATGATAGCTTCGTCTTGAAGTCGCTCAACGTGGATTGTCATACCATACCTCCAGAAAGCAGCACCGCGTCAGGGATGATGAAATGATGTATTGTTAACCTTGCCCTATATAGTACTTCACTTTAACCAGAAAAAAACCTGGGCAAGATGTAGCTGCTCAACCATAATCGGTCAGCTATCAGCAGCCGGCAAAAGACATATGCCCCCCTCAGAGTCACTCTCGGGGTATTGCATGAATAGAGTTTTTGACCTCTCTCTCATTACCTGGCATTATTATAACTGCTCAGCTATGGGACGTCACTTGCGAACAGTTGTGAGTGATGGGCGATTAAACAGCAAATTGCTTTGTGATGAGTTTGAGTTTGCAGTTCATAACTAAAAGTTGATTGCTGATTGCTGAGTGGTCACGCACTATTTTAGGGGGAAGATAATCTCCCGGAGTTCTTAACTCGCTGCTCGTTGCTGATTTTCAGAGGGAACAACCATGGCAAAGACGACCAACCTCTATACACTGGAGGTCTGCATCATCGGCGGGCCTATATCCAGCGAATTTGCCGATAAGAATCCTATCGTCTCCCGGACCATACAAATCCGGGGGGATCAGACGCTCGCGGATTTGCACCGTGTCATATTCGAGGCGCTTGACCGGGAAGAAGAGCACATGTACGAGTTTCAGATCGGCGGCAAAGGCCCCAATGACCCCAATGCCAGGTGTTATGGTTTGTCATCCATGATGGGAGATACAGAGGTTCAGGGCGATGTTGCCCGCACGCAGATAGATACGCTAAAGCTGAAGAACAGCGAGCCATTCGGCTATTGGTTCGACTTTGGGGACGATTGGTGGCACCAGATCGTCGTGACCGCAATCGAGGAAAAGGCGCCATCAGGTGATTACCCAAAGGTGATAGCCAGGGTCGGGCAGAGCCCTCCGCAGTACATGGACTTCGATGAGTAGCATCCATACAACGGGATTGGCAGGTCTATGCTGTCTGCTTTGCCGATTTCCAGTAAGGGGCCATATCACTTCCGGTAAGGGGTTGCCCCGTTTCCTATAAGGATCCACTCAACTTCCTATGAGGATTTGCTCCGTTTCCAGTAAGGATCCGATCCGTTTCAGTGAGGATTTAGAGCGTTTCCAGTGAGGATTTGACCCCTTCCCTATGAGGATTTTGCCGCCTGCATCAGGGCCAGGTCCGGCCGTCCTCCGGCAGATGGACGCATCGACGGCAACCCAATCGTCAACCACAAACGACCGAAGGTCGTCAATCACAAGCGACCGAAGGTCGTCAATAACGCCATTCCCACAAACCCCACCGTCATCACCCCCACCGCCACCCAATCACCCCGGCTCATGCAGATGTCCTGCCGCCAGGTGCGAGGGCGGTCGAGGCCGAAGCCGCGGGCGGCCATGCCCAGCGCCAGCGTATCGGCCAGGCGCAGCGATGCGATGATCAGCGCGATCATG
>JAFGMS010000033.1 GCA_016927375.1 Anaerolineae bacterium | reverse complement strand
AGCAACGAGCAATGAGGCACGAGCAACGAGTTAAAAGCTTTGCGCTTTGTATGTGCCTACTGCTATCACAAGCCTCAGCATAACCGGCCTTCGTCACTCCTGTCATTCCCGCGAAAGCGGGAATCCACACACCACAATCACCGGCAAGCCGCTGCTATTGTCATGCCCATTGGTGAGCTTTTGCTCATAGATCACTCTGGCTTGTAGATTATTCGCTCAACCGGATACAATTCTTTTGGGGTTCTCATGGTTACCTCACTGTAACTGCTCAGCTCTTAGCTGTCGGCTTTTAGCTTTTCAAGTTTCGATCTGTGACTTGTAAACTCAGACTGGATACTCGTCACGTCTCACGTTTTACATATTTACCTTTTACGCGTCACTCATAGCTACGGTAGGAAGTGCCAGGTAGCTGAGTAGTTACACCTCATTTCCTTTTATTAACGATAACCATGATAACCCCTCACTCTCTCACAGGGTTACTTTAGCGGTAGTGCCTTTATTCCCATAGGTGAAAGAGACTCGTAATGGCGCGTGGAAAGATGATATTTATCCGGCCTTTCTTACTGATAATGCCTATGTTGGCAGCACTGCTGCTTGCCTGTGGGGAAGGCCAAACCCAAGAGAAAATCTATACCATCGGTGTGGTTCACTACAACCTACCTCTGGAACCGGCTTTTGAGGGTCTCAAAGAGGGTCTGGCCGAATTAGGTTACGAGGAAGGTAAAAATATCGCTTACATCTACGACGGTCCTGTAGCGGCTGAGGAGATCGACAGTGAAGTCGAGAATCTGTTGGCTCAAGATGTAGACTTACTGTTCACGATGGGTAATCCGACCACTCTGGCAGCCAGACAAGCTGTAATGGGAACCAACATCCCTGTCGTCTTTGCCCCGACCATTGATCCGATCGGGGCAGGAATTGTGGAGGATCTACGCCAACCCGGCGGCAATGTGACCGGTGTGCAAAGAGCCAATGCTATCCCCAAGTCGCTGGAATGGCTGCTCGAATTGGTGCCGGGCATGTCGGCAGTCTATGTACCTTACCATCCTGACGATGCCGTTGCAGTGCAGTCCATAGAACCCCTTCCTGAAGCAGCTTCCGAGCTTGGGATTGATCTCATACTCGACAAGGTGCACAGCCCGGAGGAAATGGTGGCTGTTGTTGAGACCTTGTCGGAAGATACGGTCATTTTTTTCATACCTTCGCCATCTATAGAACCGGGCCGGAGCATGATGATCGAGGCCGCCACTGAACAACACCTCGCTGTAGGCTCATACACACTAGAACACATCGATATAGGAGCGGTAGCTACCTGTGGACCTACCTTCTTTGATATGGGTAAGCAGGCAGCCCGGCTAGTCGATCAGATCTTCAAAGGCACCAAGCCGGCAGATTTGCCGGTGGAAACATCGGAAGTTTTCTTTGCCATCAACCTCAAGACGGCTGCAACGATCGGCCTCGATATTCCGGATGAGCTTCTTGGCCGGGCAAACATTATCGTTCGATAAGATCATCGCGTTCCCCTCGAAGGCCAGTGCGATAGACTGGGCATAGCAATTGCAGCCATTAGGAGCTCCAGGGTAAGTGAAAGCCAAGGTGTTGTCATGAAACGACGTTACGGGTGCATTTCATCTCAGTTGGAGAGACCAGACCTCACAGGTTTCCGGAAGTGACACGGCAAGATGGTAACGATACCTGGGATCAGTGATTGTCTCAGTTTCGCGTCATAATAAACCTGTGAGATCTTCACAAACTCGTTTGAAACACACCCAGACGTTATGATGTAGTGAGCATAAGTGTCAACTTGAGCGAGAGAGCGATGGCGTTTGGCGAACTTGGAAGCAGAAGGAGCCAAACCCAAAGCGGCAATCATATCAATAAGGCGTTGAAAAATGGCCTCAAAAGCTTGTAGGAAAGCCTGCAAAAGCAGATGAAAATGAGAAAGGAAAAAACCTCGGACAACTTATGAGAACGCTCAAAGCTAAAATCATGGATAGATCGACCAGTCTTTTGAGCAGCTAGAGCAATAACAATGCGGTTTAGTAGATAGAAAATGAGAGCGGAGCAGATTTCGATCACAATACCATACTATGATTTCTCCAGGAGTGGTTACCCAACGGGCTTCCAAACCATGCTCTAAGTAACCAAATCGGCGATAGACACCATCTCGATCTCACGCTTGGCACACTCCTGGACGTACTTTTCCAGCCAGTACATATCTGTGCCGGTTACATGGAACAGAGCAATATCGCCGTTGCTGATCGCTGCAAGATGGTCCAAGGGGATTGTTTTGACCATCACCGCTGGAACGGTTGACCAGAGCAACCATGTGACTCCCATCTCCTCCCCAACTTGCAAAAAGGCTTCGCCATTGCCGTAGCCGCCATAGGGGGCACGCCCGAAACGTACTCGGAAGTTCCTGTCACCGAGAGCTGCCGCCAGCGTGTGATTGAATTTCCCCAGGTCGGAACGCAGCTGTTCGGCACTGGCCCTGCTCAGGTCAGCGTGGTACATCGAATGATAGCCGATCTCATGCCCAGCTTCGAGCAGGTCATTCCACAATCCAGGGATTTGCTCTTCAAGATAGGGAATATTCACACCAATGGGGAAAGCGCTGATCTTGACTTCCGGATGTTTTTTCAGGAAGGGCAGCAACTGCCTCTTAAGCACCCACAGGCTATTGAAATCATCGATGGTAATGCTAAGGCGTGGCTCCTGGCAGCTGCCGCAGTTGACGATGTGCCCGGCAGTAGAACTCTCCTCGGCGTGGAGAATACGCGGAAGCGGGAAAACGGCAGCATTGACAGCCAGAGCAGCAGTGTTAATGATAGCTACTTTGAGAAAGATGCGACGATTCATCGCGCCTCCGTTCAAGTTGCGGATCAGAGTTGGAAACACTCCCGCAACTACTTTGACAATGTCAAGTTTCAAAAGAGCTTTCGAGTCGTTTGCGTAAACGCGACTTGCGAGAACGGGTACGATTGGTCAAATGCTTGACCACCAAGGCAGTAGCTTCTTGGGATGATCTCCTCCCCTAGGTTCGTCAAACCTCAAACCGAACAAAAGGAAAAGAACCACCCTACTCCCATACATACACCTGGAACGTGTTCACGTAAATAGGGGGTTTCCCTACCTGGGGGTTAGGTAGAGGGAAGCATGCAGTATGATCATCACACAGCGGAATTCCGTAGGTTGGGTGGCTGCGCGAGCAAGTCGATTTCTCGACTATTCTCCTCCTGCTCCGCCGGCCGATTGCTACCCAACATGTTCGCCAATCCCACTTTTTGTCGCTGAGCCTGGTAATGAAGCTGATCTGCTAGTCTTCGGGTTGGACAGCGACGGCTGTAGCCCAAACACAGCCCTGGATGAGAGCTCTGCCGGCTCAGAAATGGTTATTTTAGAAAATCAGTCTTGGGGCGATCCCGGACATCGCCTGTCCCTGATGATAGCTGAAGGGAAGCACTGGCCGGGAATTCAACGAACATCAATCCTGCCAAAGCATTTCTCCAAATGCGACATTTTTGGTATCCTTAAGATCACTGGAGAGGGCCAATCTCTGATGTCAGTAGAATCCAATAATAGCATCTCACCGTGCTTGTTTAATTGAATTCGACTTGACAAATACTTCCCCAACAGCTTAACTTTGTTCTGTCAGAGAAAGTTCTTAGAGAGTAAGAGAATGCTCATGTCCCTTCTTCTCTTGTGTTTCCAAGATACCCGAGACTAGCACAACAACATGGCTGCCAATCATTTCGCGTCAATGCCCAACACTGAACTCATCGAAGCCTGCCTGAAAGGAAATAATCAGGCGTGGGAAGCTCTGCTTGTTCGCTATCAACGTCTCATATATAGCATCCCCTTGCGATATGGCCTTCCGGAACACGACGCCAACGATGTCTTCCAAAATGTCAGCCTCTTGCTCTTGGAAAACCTGGATCGTTTGCGTGATCGCCAACGGCTGGGAGCATGGCTGATCGTTACCACCCAGCGTGAATGCTGGCGGATGCTTCGCCAACAACGACGGGTTACCCTCTTTCCGATGTCCCGAGAAATGGAGGAGCAAATTCCCGGCAAACAGCATTCGGAAGAGGATTTCCTTATGTTGGAACGCCAATCCATCGTTCGATCTGCTGTTGGCCACCTGGGCACAGCATGCAAGCAGCTGCTCAAGCTGCTTTTCTACTCAGAGCCACGTCTTTCTTATGCCGAAATCTCTCGAAGGCTCGGAATCCCAGAGGGAAGTATCGGGCCTACCCGGGCACGTTGCCTGGGGAAATTAATGAAAGTACTAGAAAAAATGGGGTTTTCGGCATTATAATGTAGTCAGATGTATTTTTCATGAGAATATTGCTCTCTATATTATTGAGAGTGTATCCGGAAAGCTGCTCCAAATGTGCAGCACCCGCGCTTATCCTCGAGCAGAAGTAGAAATTGCCAGGTTGGGTATTTACGGATAGACACTAAAGCGGCTTCTCTAATAATTAATGGCCGGTGTGTGATGAGGCGATGGACGGAGAGTCACAGATTGGTAATGATGGAACAATAAGCTGCCTACCATGCAAGCAGTCTCTGACTTGATGCTCAGCATAGCTAAACAGCACCTTCATTCCACATCATGAGCCTATCGGTACAAGAAAGGTCAAGGCCTGATTATGGTACATCCAACCTATGAAATTCTAATCGACTATATCGAGAATGAACTGCCCAAGGCTGAGCGAGTGAAGGTGGATGATCACCTTTCTCAATCGTGCGAGGAGTGCAATGCAAAGCTCACACAACTGCGCATGGTGCTGGATTCTATCAAGGAAGACAAAACCATAGCGCCACCGCCGGATGTGTTACGTCGTGCCATTGCCACTCATGCCAAGCAACCAACCACCCCATCGCGCTCGCTCATACAGGTGTTGGCAGAGCTGCTGTTTGATAGCCAGCTTCAATTGTCGCCGATGGCTGCACGGGGCATTGCACGCACACGCCAGATGCTATTCACCACGCAGCAAGTGGATATTGATTTGCACATTACTCCCGAGCACACCGATCATAATCTGACCGGCCAGATACTCGGCCGTGAGCAAGATGATGAGGAGCAATATTCTACAGCATTCGTCAGTCTACAAAGCGATACCAGTGGTACGCTGAAGGGAACAGAAGCCGATTCGCTCGGTCAGTTCACGTTCAAACAGATTCCTCCAGGAGTTTACGATCTGGTCATCGACTTAGGAAATCAAGAGGTTGCCATTGCCGGACTAGAGCTTATCAATGACTGAGGAGGAATTCATCAAGGCGTTCTATTCGGCGCCTGATGCAAAAACGCGACAGGCCTTAATGGACGAGCACACCGAATTTGTCCATATAGACACCGTGCAAGCACTTAAAGAGCAAGCCGATCTCTTAGGGCGAGACGATGCTCATAAGGCGCTTGCTATCGGTTTGGCTACCGAGGAAATGGCTGCCCGTCTAGCAAGCGATGAAGCCCACGCCCTGGCGCTGTGGGCACAAGCCTATGCCTACGATTCGCTTGCCGAGTTTGAAACCGCCGTGCAGAGTTATGAACGCACGGCGGAGCTTTTTAGGTCAATTGACAAGCCCCTGGAAGCGGCTCGCGTCAGCATCGGTCAGATGTTTACCTTGATGAAGCTGGGGCAACTCGATCGGGTGCAATCGCTTGCGGAATCGGCCAGGGCCGTTTTTGTTGAGCAGGGAGATGTGCTTTCCCAGGCCAAGATCGACATGAATCTGGGCAGCTTGCATTACCAGCAAGGACAATATCTTCAGGCATTGGCCAGCTTTAGAGAGGCTGCTCAGGCTTTCCAGTCTCTTGGAAATAATCTTTATGCTGCGATGAATCAGGTCAACGAAGGCAACGTGCTGACGTTGTTAGATGATTTTCGCGAAGCTGAGCGACTTCATGAGCAAGCCAGACCGGTGCTTGAAGATGCAGACCTACGAGCCGCAGTTGCATCCGTGGATCACGATCTTGCTATCCTCCACTATGCTCGGGGGAACTATGCCAAAGCCTTTCACATCTTCGAACGTGCCCGTGATGTCTTCATCAATCTCATCGATCAAGCGAACATTGCTCAGACTGACCTAGAAGAAAGTGATTTATACCTTGATTTGAATCTTCCCGAAGAGGCAAAGCGTTTATCAGAGCAAGCCGAGCAAGTGTTTTCCAAAAGGGGAATGTCCTTTGAGCTGGCTCGGGGTCGCGCCAACCATGCTGTAGCTCTAGCTCGGATGGGCGAAGGGAAGCGCGCAGCTGAGCTTCTGGAGGAGGCACACACCCTTTTTACTTCCCAGGATAACACAGCTTGGGTTGCTCATATTGATCTGCAACGTGCAGAGGTGATTGGTCGGGATGGTCAGCACGAACAGGCCAGACATCTGGTAGCTAAGGCTGCTCAGGCATACGAAACGCTCGGGATGAAAACCAAGCAAGCCTATGCACATATCGTTTCTGCCAATTTATGGGCCGACGAACAACAGTGGGATCGCGCTTTAAAGGAACTAGAAACGGCCAGTGGCGTACTTACTAATCTGGCCGCTCCCTGGCTAGAACAACGTATAGACACATGCAGGGGACGCATCTATGAGGGAAAGGGGCAATCCGAACAGGCAATTGAGCATTACAAAAAAGCTGCCGGGACGATTGAAGAGATGACAGCTGCTCTTACGGCCGAGGAGCACCGCACTGCCTTTGTGGCAGATAAGCTGGCTCCCTACGAAGCACTGGTTAGTCTATACGGTGCTAAAGATCCTTCCGCGGCTTTCCAATGGGCAGAACAAGCAAAATCACGAGCTCTGGTAGATATGCTGGCTGCCGGCATACGCCCGCGGCTGCATATCAGCGATGAAATGGACGCTCGCCGAGCAGAGCGACTTGGCATCGTAAGAGAAGAACTCAACTGGCTCTACACTCGCCTGACGCGTGGTACCGCCCCAGGCGAATCAGGTGCTCCGGCTGCCGGACCAGAGACATGGACCAAGATCGAGGAACGTGAGCGCGAGGCGACTTCTTTATGGCGCGACCTGCAGGGGCGCCATCCTGAAGATCTCTCCCTGATCAGGGCTGCCCCACTAGCCCCGGAAGACATCCAGACCACTCTGCCGGAAAAAACGGTACTGCTGGAATTCTTTATCGCCCGCGGCCAGGTGACAGCGTTTGTCATTTCTAAAGAGACGGTGCTAGCTTATCCGGCAATCACTTCGCTGAGCGAGCTGTTGATATTGCTGGAAAATCTGGCATTCCAATTCTCCAAGTTTGCTTACGGTCCTGCTTATTACCATCGCCACCGTGTCGCTCTTCTGAAGAGCACTCAAGAAATCTTGAAGCAGCTTGGTCAGAAGCTCATCGCGCCGTTTCAGGATGCTCTCTCTACAGTGGAAGCTGTCATCATCATCCCGCATGGTCCGCTACATGCCCTGCCATTCCATGCTTTGCGCCTAAATGAGCGCTACCTCATTGAAACACATACCGTGTCCTATGCACCAAGCGCCGCGGTGCTCAAGTTCTGTTGGAACAAGCCAACCCTATCCACAGATAAGCTTCCATTTTCGGGAACTCCATTGCTGGTTGGTGTGCCAGATGAACGTGCCCATCATGTGACCAAGGAGATCCAGGAACTCGCCAAGCAGCTTGGTGGGGCCGATGTTCTCTTGGGTGAGAAAGCAACCTTCGAGCAGATGAAGAGATCTGTTGTAGATTGCGGTGTGTTTCACCTGGCCGCACATGGCTTGTTTCGTCCGGAAGCTCCGCTGCTCTCATCTATCCGGCTGGCTGACCGGTGGCTGGCAGTGCAAGACATCTACGATCTGGAGATGAAAGCCGCGCTGGTCGTACTCAGCGCCTGCGAGACCGGCCTGGGACACGACGCCGGTGGCGACGACATGGTAGGGTTGGTCCGGGGCTTCCTTCATGCAGGTGTGGGCTCGTTGATCGTCAGCCTATGGGTTGTCGATGACGAGTCGATGACACGTCTGGTAACCGATTTTTATACACGCTGGCTGGCCGGCAGACCAAAGGCAAAGGCGCTTCGCCAGGCGCAGCTTGATTTGATGAAAGACTATGAACATCCCTATTTCTGGGCACCCTTAGTGTTGGTAGGTAACGAAAAGTAGCGACCGTGTAAGCGATTTTCGAGGATCCCTTCTTGATCTGGAGGTGGCTATGAAAAGATCATTTCTGTCTCGAGGTTGGATTTTCGTCCTGCTGTTCGTTCTTGTTGTGTTGGCCATATCGTCCTTCAGCCTGGCCCAGGCAGATCAGATACAGTTGATCGATCCGCCAGCTGACCAGGTGGTTGTCAAACCCAGGCAGGGTGTGTCTATTGACACGATCCTGGGCCGTTACAACGCCAGCCTGCTTGGCGCTGTCTCTGAAACCAAGCTTTATTTCCTTCAGCTCCCTGCAGGTCAGACTGCAAACCAGCTGCTCCCTACCCTCAACTCCGACCCGGACCTCTACTATGCAGAACCGAACTACTACGCCGATGGTTCACCCGATGGTGATATGATCATGTTTGGTGCACGTATGGCTCCTACCGCTGGGATGATCTTTTTCGGAGCCCGTGGAGACTTGAGCCCCACCCCTCCCGGAGGGGAAGACCAGTGGGCCTGGACAAAGATCGGACTGTCTGATGCCCAAAAGCTGTCTATCGGACAAGGCATTATCGTTGCTGTCCTGGACACAGGTCTGCGGGCCGATCACCCGTTGCTGAGAGCCTCTATCGCGCCAGGTTATGACTTCGTAGGCATGTCCAACAGCATCTACGACACCGGTAATAACCTGGACGACGATGGGGATGGCGAGATAGATGAGGACACCGGGCATGGCACGCACGTGGCCGGCATCATCGTGACCGAGGCTCCCGGCGTACAGGTCATGCCCATTCGCGTGCTCAACTCGGATGGTGTAGGCACCTATTGGGAAGTTGCTGCGGGGATCCGTTATGCGGTGGATCATGGCGCCGATATCATCAACATGAGTATGAGCGCTCCTCGCCTGACGCCATCGCTGTCAGATGCTCTAGATTACGCTGCTGCACACGGCGTGATGGTCATAGCTGCCGCGGGTGGTGGTGACGGTCCTAACTACCCGGCATCCTACCCCGATCCGCTTGCCGTACTGGGCATCGGGGCCACCGACCGGGACGACAGTGTGGCCTGGTTCTCCGGCGGTCTGCTTGCCGATACTGATATTTACGCCCCTGGTGTCGACATCTACAGTGCTTTTCCATACGGAGATTACGTCCTCGGTAGTGGAACATCGATGGCTGCGCCAATGGCGGCCGGTGAAGCTGCCTTGCTGATGGCACGTTATCCGGACTGGAGCCAGGCACAGATTATCCAACGTATTCGTGAGAAAACGGATCCGGTGCCGGGCGGCATGGTCGGGCGCATCCATCTGGCAGATGCAATTACCACCAGCTTGCAGGTAGATTACGCGCCCACCGACCCTCAATCGCCTAACGATAACAATGTCAAGCCGCACATCCGTCTCGTCAACAATACACCGGAAGATATTCCGCTGAGTGAGCTGACAATACGCTATTGGTATACCGTTGATTCCGACCAGGGGCAGACGCTCAGCTGCGACTACTCCGACATTGGATGTGGCAACATAACCGGTTCCTTCACTTACCTTCCTGATGGCAGCCCGAACAAGACAGCTTTCTCTGATAACTACCTGGAAGTGGGCTTTACGAGCGGGGCGGACAGCCTGACAGGTGGAAGCTGGTTTGATATGTATCTACGGGTCAACAAAAATGATTGGAGCGTTTACAACGAGACTAACGACTACTCATTCGCCCCTAACTCAGTGACCGTCCAATGGGATCGCATAACCATGTATCGCAACGGAGTGCTGATATGGGGCAACGAACCTGCCGGCACGGCGCCACCACCCACAACGGTAAACACAGCAACCCCCAGCAGCCCCGAGCCAACAAAGACAAACGAGGCAGTCACGAATACACCTTTACCACCGGCTACTGCCACGGTGCAGCCGAGCCCAACCCTGGTTCCTACCCTCGTGCCGCCAACCAATGTTCCTCCCACCCTCACTCCGATGCCGACACAAGCTCCCACTCTTCTGCCTCCTACAGCAACCGGATCAGGCGGGAGTGCTCTCAAGCTGCAATATATGACGCCATCAACTGATACCAATGCCCAAGGGATAGCTCCCTATATGCAGCTGTTCAACATAGGGGCAAGCAGCATCCCCTTAAGCGAAATCAAGATCCGCTACTGGTTCACGGCAAACGGCGATCAGACCCACAACTACTGGTGTGACTATGCATCTGTTGGCTGCGGGAATATTGCCAGCCAGTTTGTCCAGTTACCGGTCTCTCGCCCAGGGGCAGATTACTATCTTGAGATTGGCTTCACATCTGGGGCCGGCAATCTGGAACCGGGCGCCAATACCGGGCCGATCCAGCAACGTTTTTCGAAGAGCGATTGGAGCAACTATACCCAATCGGACGACCACTCATTCGATCCTTCAAAAATCCAGTATGCCGACTGGACAAAGATAACTGTCTACCAGAATGGAATCCTGGTTTGGGGCACCGAGCCCTAGGAAAAGCTTCATAGCTTCCAGGCAATACCGCGCCTGACAATCTGTATAATAAGAAAGGGTTGCCCTTGCTGAATGGCAGCCCTTTTCGTTATTTAAGTGCAACTATTCAGCTATCAGCGGTCAGCTTTTAGCTGTGAACTGATCACCTATCACTTATCACGGTAGCACGCGAGAATAGCATGGTTGATAGGTGCGGGACGCTGAACCTCACTCCCTGCAACGGTGGCTGATAGCTATGCCGGCGACGTCCCCTCTCTGCCAGGCGGAGAGGGGACGTAAATCGTGTATCGAGCTGCTACGCTTCTCAGAGGTGAGGTGGTTCCGGGGCCGGCCTATTCAATCTGGCAGGAGAAGTAATACTCGACTTTATCCATATGAAGCATAGCACAAGATGTCCACACGCGGCTGGATTTTTATCGCACGCCGGAAAACCGGACCCTCATCACCGAGATGCCTGCGAAGGGCACCAAAACTCTATATGCCCTGTGGGGCGATTGGTTTGCCTAGAGTTGTCTCTTGCTTTTGGTCATCGAGGCACAAGTGTCAACTTAAGAGCCTCGTATTGCTCAATGATCCGCTTTCAGCCTCGCGAACTGCATGTCATTCCCGTTTTCACTTTCGCGGGAATGACAGTAGCCGTAGCGAAAAGGATGATATTGGGCTTAAGTTGACACCTATGGTCATCGAGGTTGGTCTGGGGGTATGGAACACGCGCGGACAGCCCGTGGATGCGTAGCTTTCTCAGTGGCCCAGCCTTCCGAAGTGCAAGGCTGTCCATTTCCAACCTCGGAAGGCTCCCTGTCCTCTTCCCTTTCTTGACAGGAGGCCTCTACAAAAAGATCGAGATGTTTTCGAAAAAAGATCGAAATGTTTTTTCGGCTGCACCCTCGATGCTTTCTTGGAGCCATCTATTCTTAACTTCCGTATGCGTCAATTTGAGGCTTGGAAAGGCTTGAGAACAAACCACGATTACTGACGATCATCCGGCGTGAGTGTGTTGCTTGCATAGACCCACAATCCGGATGATCGTAGATTTCTCATATTTTTACTTTTAATCCGTGCAATCTGTGATTTGAATTGACCTTGAACTGCCACCTAGTTTCGCCAGTATGTCTCTGAATTAACGCCTATGCCCCAACTCTGGTAGGTGTTGACTTAGAGTGAAAGAGAGACATGCATCCCGGTATGATGGATGGGATTTTCGTCCACAAATGCCACAAATTGACACCAATTCAAAATCATAATTAGAGAAATTCGTGGCATTCGTGGATCGAGATCAAGCTTTCTCTGATCTCAAGTCAACGCTATTGGCCCCAACCCCCACCTCCCTGATCTCCGGCCCCCATCATCAGCTCATCTTGAACACCGGGCCCCGTGCAGGGAAGGGGAGACGGCAGCCGTCGGGGATCAGGAAGGCGTGCTCGTGACGGATGCGTATCCGGTCACACTCACCGTCGGTGATGACCAGGATCGGCCCGTCACCCGGGAAGTCATCGGACTTCTCCAGCAAATCGACCCCTGGTTGGAGGATGGTGCCTCCCCGGCCTCTGACGCGCACTCTCCCGGCGATATCCTCGGGAGGCATGTAGCCCTGGTCGTAGGCGGCAGCATCGCAGAACACCACCCGTACGGCCGGAACCTCATGGGCGATGCTGTAGCTGGCAATCGTGCCGAGCGCCTTGGCCAGCAGCTTTTGATCCATCGAGCCGGAGGTATCGAGCACCACGCCGAATGTCCGGCCATCCTCGTCCTCAGGTCTGGTTACCCAGCGTGGGCGCGGGATGTCGGGTGTCGACGACTGCCTGCGGCTGAGGCGGGCGTAGCTGCGGACCTTTTCAAGCGGCGCAAACATGGCATCGAACCAGCGGGCCAGCTCGACATCCCAGGGGATGGGAGGCTGGCTGAGCGCCCGGATTTCTTCGATCAGCCCGGCTGGCAGATAGCCGCGGCCGTGCTCCTCCTGGTAGACGAGCCCTTGCCCCAGGCATCGACGGTAGAAGTCATCCAGCGCGACGCCGTCGCGCGATTTCCACCACTCATCCGACGGGCCCATCATATCGCCCAGTCCTTTACCGCGCAGCGTCGCCAACCGGCTCATGCGGCGCATATCGCCTACGATGCGGTCATAGATCGCTTCAGCCGAAAGGCCCTTGAGATCGGAGTCGAGCAGCCCACCAAGTGGCGGCATCTCCCCGATGCCCATCTCGATCAGCCAGCCGTTGATGACGTAGTCGCAGGCCACATTCCACAGGTAGGGGTCACGTCCCTCCTGGCGGGGCTGGTGGCACAGGCCGACGTGCAGCAGTTCGTGAGCCATCACGAAACGGAACTGCTCCTCATCCAACCCGGCGGCAGGGTTGATGTAGATGGTCTGCAAATGGGCATCGACGGCCGCTACTGAGATGCTCATCTGCTGGCAGACGCGCTGGTCCTCGACCACTTCAAAGGAAGAGGCCAGCGCCCCCAGCAGGGGGAGATGGTTGATGACCCAGTTCTTGGCCTCCTTGCCCGAGCTGTTCCTATCGCTGTTGTAGTATCTACCATCAGCCAGCGACTCGATCTGCCCGCCTGCTACATCGATGGCTGCGAATACGGCCTGCTTCAATCCAAGCCCGAACAACCGCGGCCAGTCCGGCTCGTCATCATCCCAGTCGCTCGATTTCTTTTCCCAGATCATGTCCGGTTGGCCCTCCACCGCGGTGGTGTATCCGAGATAATGCTCGGGGATGCCATCACGGCAGAAGCGCTCGTACAGCGTCTCTTCGGTCTGGCCGGCTCCGATGTTTGGAGCCGGTAGACCGAGCGGCTGCTTACCGAACTTGAGCTCGGCCAGAAAGCGCCCAATGATCAGATCACAGGCGACATTCCAGGCCAGCTGGTTTTCCCTTTCCTCGAAGTGTCCCATGCCCAGGTGCAGCAGGCCGTGGGCAATTGCATAGGCCCACTCGGTCGGCGTGGCTTCTGTGTTCGGGTTGGCGTATAGCCCACCTTGATCGCTGACTACTATCAGGCCATTTCGTGGACAAGGATTAGGATATTTTTCGCGGGTGTAGACATAGCAATTCAACTGCCAGAACATCGGATGCTGCCATACCATGCGGCGTCCCTGAGCCAGGTTTTCCTCACGCTTCTCTTTCTTGTTGGTCTTCTTTTTAGCTTGACTTCTATGTCTTCTTGCCATTGCTGTTTTCTTTCGGTGCTGCATTTGCTAATAATCGGTTTGTAACTGTTTCCTGCAAGCATTCGATTTGCCCCATTTCCTGTACGCTCAGCATGATGTGCTGCCCCACCCCGAAGAGATGAAGATCGCAGCGGCATGTGGGCGATTGGAGCGTATGGATTCCCGCTTTCGCGGGAATGACATGCTTTGCACGGGTATGTTGAACTGTGCTTGTAACGCCACCCAATCTACTTGGGTGGATTGTCTCTGTACACATTTACTCAGACCTCATCACTCATACCTCAAGTCTATTTTCAGGGGCGGGCTTGCTTGATTTCCAGTAAGGATTTGTTCGAGTTCCTATAAGGATTTGCTCCGGATCCTATGAGGATCGGATCGTTTCCAATAAGGATTTGATCTGTTTCCAGTGAGGATCCGGTGCGTTTCCTATGAGGTTTTGAACCATTTCCTATAAGGGTTTGGCCTGTGCGACGAACTTGCAGACTTGCACACATGCAAACCTGCTTTTATGCCCTCTTGCCATTGCCGTTCTCCTTCCTTGCCAGGCGCGGCAGGTCACGGATAACCTCGACCACGAACCAGTTGGGCAGGGTCTCCCCGTCGTCCTGGTCGGCTACCACCATCTGGGCCAGTTCCAGGTTGATGCGGGTCAGCTGCTTGAGCAGCGCCTTGGCACGGAAGACCAGCTCACCTTGCGAACGGCTGACCTTCTTATGCATCGGCGGCAGCTCTTTGATCAGGTGGGCGCGGAAGGATTGGCTCAGGAAGTATAGAATGTCCCGGTCCTCCGGCCTTTCCGGCCAGCCCTGGTCGCCGCTCAGGATGGCGTTGAGATTGTGATCGCCGTGTACCTGGCGGAAGAATGCCTTGAACTGCGTGGCGTGAGCCGGTGTCAGGCATCCGTAGGCCAGCACTTCGACGATGTTCTCGTTCAACATGTCTCGATACTCATACAGCGCATCGCTCAGCATGTGCCACGAACGCGGCGAAGAGAACGGTTCTTCATGCTTGGGCGGCTGCGCCCACAGGTGATCGGGCCGGTTCTGGATGTAATCGATGATCATCTGGTGTATCTCGTTCTCATAAGCCCACTCCAGCCAATCGCGATGAGACACCCTCAGATGGACGTGGACCATCCGGTTAAGCAGCGCAGACGACATCGGCCGCACGATGGCGTTATCCTGGGCGCGGTTGCCCGCGCCGACCACGATTGAGCCGGGGGGCAGGTAATACTCGCCGATACGCCGCTCGTGGATCAGGCTGTAGAAGGCCTTCTGCACCTCGTGCGAGCAGGCATTCAGCTCATCGAGAAACAGACAGTAAGACTCTTCTCGTGCGATGTTTCTTGGCGGGCAGAAGCGGCTGACGCCATCCATGATTTGCGGCACACCGATCAAGTCCTCGGGAGCCAGCTGGCTGCCGAGCAGCGAGACGCAGTCCAGCCCGACCTGCTCGGCAAAGGTCTGGACGATGGCTGACTTACCGATCCCCGGTGCGCCCCAGATGAACACCGGGCGCACCACCGCTACGTTCAGCAGAAAATCCATCAGTTGTTTTTGCGTGACTGTAGCAACAGTGTTCATGACTACTTTCTTTCAAGTTGATGTTCAGGCCTTCAGCCGGCGTAAGGCGTGAACATCAATATGTAAAACGTAAATATGTGAATATGTAAAACGTGAACGAACCTCATGCTTTACACAGCCTGTACAACAAAAAAGCCGTAGGCAAAAGTGCCCACGGCTTCGGATAGCTATAAACAAAACGCGGGCAGGCACGCCCGCAGTCAATCTAAGCAGCTACGAGACTGCTCCTGTCGATCTGAAGGCGTGATACAAGGCCAACCCTCCGCTGGTCGGGACGGTGGCATCGATGGCAAAGCCAGGTTCGTACTTAATCAGTTTTCTGAGCATTACCTTTTGCCTCCAGAATCAAGATGGGCAGGAGTATAACAACAGCTCTGCGAACCCGCAATGTGTT
>JAFGMS010000316.1 GCA_016927375.1 Anaerolineae bacterium | reverse complement strand
GGTAAATGGGTAAACAGGTAAAACATAAGACGTGATGAGTTCACGGCCTGAGATCACAAGTCGCAGCCTGAAAAGCTAAAAGCTAAGAGCCAACAGCTAAGAGCTGAGTAGTCACGCCTTCTTTTCCTATTCTGTCAACTATCATATTTGTGGAATACACCCATCTTGACCTTACCCCGGTGGGATCCGAACCCTATCCTTACGGGATCCGGACCAGACCCGGAATTGACCCCCAACGTTTCCGCTTTCACCGTTTTGTTCATTTTCTCGCCCGTGCTACTCGGTGTCTTTATGATATGGTGACCTTCTTTTTTGAGCCACCTATCCTTCCGGAATTTGTCACGTCTCACACCTCACTCTGGCCTTTGGCTTCACGCCTTCCGCATCCCCTCCAGCCGCTCCCGCATGATCTGGTTGACCACCGTCGCATTGGCCTGCCCCCTGGTCTCCTTCATCACCTGGCCGACTAACCACCCGAACAGGCCTTCTTTGCCGCCCAGGTACTTCTCGACCGGCTCGGGATTGGCCTCCAGCACCTGCTCAATGATGGCTTCCAGCGCCGAACTGTCGCTGATCTGCGCCAGCCCTTGCTCTTTGACGATTTCACCGGCACTGTGCCCGGTCTCGAACATGGCTTCCAGCACTTCTTTGGCCGTGTTGTTGTTGATCGTCTCTGCCTCGACCAGCTTGATCAGGTCGACCAGAGCCTCCGGTGTCACCTTCACCTGCTCGATCTCGACCCCGGCGGCGTTCATCAGCCGGAACAACTCGCCCGTGACCCAGTTGGCCACGGTTTTGGCATCGACGTCTGCCTTCAGCGCCGCCTCGAAATACTCTGCCGTCGCCTTGTCAGCCACCAGCACGCCTGCATCCTGCACAGACAACCCCAGCTCATCGATGAAGCGCTCGCGCTTGGCATCGGGCAGCTCGGGCAGCGTCTTCTCGATTGCAGCCACCCAGGCACGGTCGATGTTCAGAGGCGGCAGGTCCGGCTCGGGGAAATAGCGATAATCGTCCGCGTACTCTTTGCTGCGCTGGACGGTCGTTTTGCCGCTTTCTTCGTTGAAGCCCATCGTTTGCTGAATGACCTGCCCCCCCGACTCGACCAGCTTGATCTGGCGGGCAATCTCGTACTGGGAGGCCCGCACCAGCGAGCGGATGCTGTTGAGGTTCTTGATCTCCGTGCGCGTGTTCATCTCATCGGAGCCGGTGGGCCGGACCGAGATGTTGGCCTCGAAGCGCAGCACGCCCTTGCTCATATCGCCATGGTTGACGCCCAGGTAAACCAGGATGGCACGCAGCTTGCGGGCGTAGGCTTCGACCTCTTCCACCGAGCGCATGTCCGGTTCGGAGACGATCTCCAGCAGCGGCACGCCGGCCCGGTTCAAATCGACCAGACTGCTGCTGCCCATGTGGATGTTCTTGCCGGTGTCCTCTTCGAGGTGGGCACGCGTGATGCCGATGCGCCTCGTCTCGTCGTCCACGTCGATGTCCAGCCACCCGTTCGATGCCAGCGGGTGCTCGTACTGGCTGATCTGATACCCCTTGGGCAGGTCAGGGTAGAAGTAGGACTTACGAGCGAACTGGTTGAACTCGTTAATGGTGCAGTTGAGCGCCAGTCCGACCTTGATACCGTACTCAACAGCTTGTCGATTGATCACCGGCAAAACGCCCGGCTGTGCTGTGCAGACCGGGCAGACGGTGGTATTGGGAGGCGCCTCGGTGCTGTCCACGACCGGGCAGGCACAAAACATCTTCGATTCGGTCAGCATCTCGGCGTGGACTTCCAGGCCGATGACAGGCTCATATTGGGTCATGAGAGCTTCCATTTAGGTGATATGGGACGAACGCGGCAAATTATACCATACGGGTGATGGACGATTAAACAGCAAATCGTTTGGGTGACGAGTGATGAGTGAAACGTAATACGTGAGACGTGAACCATTGTGTCTCGTCCCAACGCTTTGAATCCGATGTGTGTCTCTGATGCTTGCTTTTTCGAGCAGAGGCCGTCGTTCCATCTCGTTATTCCGGCAGTCGTAGATCGCCGCTGTCTTTCATGCCTTGATAGAAACGCAGTGCCCCATCCAACGCCTCCAGCAGCTCGGTTGGAATCTCATCCCGATCCAATATCCCAGCGACGATGGCATAAGCCAGGTTCATATCAGCCACCTTAGGAGTATATTGTTTGTATAGCTCGCGGGATGGCCCCACCTCGTACTGATGTATTCGATCGCTCAGCTCCCAGCTGTCGATCTCCCCATCTCGCCACTCGGCAAAGCTCTGATCGAGCTTGGCCAGCTCACGATGCAGCTCCTTCTCGTATGCCTTGCCATGATATTCACGGATTAGTTTCTTGATGGAATTGGGATAATTTTTCATGGTAGTGAACTGTCTAAATCTATTGATTGGTCAACTTAGCAGGCCCGAGCACGCGGGCCTTGCGACGTATCCTCGATCTCATACCCTGCTGCGCGGACTTGCTCACGTAGGGCGTCGGCCTCTTGCCATGCTTTGTTGGCGCGAGCTTGCTCGCGCTGCTCGATGAGCGCCATCACGGTATCCGGAACAGCCTCGGTCGCCGGCTTCCGGAATGCCAGGTCCAAACCAAGAACCTGGTCGAACGCGAGCATGGTCGCCTTCTTGACCGAGCCCGGCAGCTCGCTCTTCGCCAGCTCCCAGGCCAGCGCTAAGGCACGGGGTATGTTCAAATCATCATTGATGTGCTCGGTAAACCGATCGATATATTCCTGATTGAGCTCTCCCGGCGCACCCCATTCATAGGTCACAGTACGCAGGCGGTTCAATCCTGTCGCTGCACCGTCGAGTGCTTCCCAGTTGAAATTGAGCTTGGTGCGATAGTGTGCACCGAGGCAGAAGAAGCGCCAGACGAGCGGGTCGTAGCCTTTGTCGATCAGAGTTTGCAGACGCAGAAAATTACCCTCCGATTTTCCCATCCTCCCCCTGTCAATCTGCAAGAAGTAACCGTGCATCCAAAAGTTTGCCAGACGCGTGCCATGACAGGCCTGGGTCTGGGCGATTTCGTTGGGATGATGGACTGTGATGTGATCCTCACCGCCGCAGTGAATATCGAAGTATGGTCCCAGGTACTTGGCAGCCATGGCCGAACACTCGATGTGCCAGCCGGGGAACCCTACACCCCAGGGGCTGTCCCATTCCATCTGCCGCTTCTCTCCCGGTGGGCTGAACTTCCATAATGCAAAGTCAGTTGGGCTGCGCTTCTCGGCCACATCGACGCGTGCACCGGCTCGCAGACCCTCGATATCCAAACAGCCCAGATGTCCATAATCCGCCAGCTTGGACGTATCAAAATAAATCCCGTCCGATGTCCGGTACGTATACCCATTTGCCTCGATGCACTTGACGAAATCAATCTGCTCCCGGATGTGATCGGTTGCCCGGCACCAGATATGTGGCTCCTGAATGTTCAGGCGTAGTAGATCGTTCTTAAACTCCTGCGCGTAAAGCTCGGCGATCTCCCAGGCCGATTGCCCTGTGCGCCGCGAGCCTTTCTCCATCCGGTCCTCACCCGTATCGGCATCCGAAACCAGGTGACCGACATCGGTGATGTTCATCACGTGCTTGACATTGTATCCATTGAACTCCAGCACGCGGCGCAAAAGGTCTTCAAATATGTACGTCCGCAGATTGCCGATATGCGCGTAATCGTACACCGTCGGCCCGCAGGTGTACATCCCTGCAGCCGGCGGCTGCAAAGGCTCAAACTCGCGCACACTGCGCATATAGGTATCGTACAACCGTAACATCATCCCCAAATGACCTTTCTCGTAGCCTCCTGGAGAGTTGTCAACTGACAGTAATCCGTGACAAGCACATACATAACAAGGCTACAGCCATCAACTTACCCTCCCGACACCGATTACCACACATTACGTTTTACATATTCACATATTTACCCATTTACCTCTTCATCGCCACCCTGTCACACCCGGAAAGAACTCATCCAGCCCGATCTCACCCCTGCTTCTTCTGTATCTTCGCCCACGTGTCACGCAGCGTAACGGTGCGGTTGAAGACCGGCTTGTCATCCGTCGAGTCGGGATCGAGGTAGAAGTAGCCGGTGCGCTCAAACTGGTAGTGTTCGCCGGCTTTGGCATCGGCCAGGGCCGATTCGATGTAGCAGTTCTCCAGCACTTCGAGCGAGTTGGGGTTGATGTCATTCAGGAAGTCCTTACCCGGTTCCGGCGTTGAAAAGAGCCGATCGTACAATCGCACCTCTGCCGTCTTGGCGTGCGGGGCCGAGAGCCAGTGCAGTGTCGCTTTGACCTTACGGCCATCAGGGGCATTGCCGCCTTTGGTTTCCGGATCATAAGTGCAGTGGATCTCCTTGATCTCGCCGTCCACATCCTTGATCACATCGGTGCAGGTGATGAAGTAGGCGTAGCGCAGCCGCACCTCTCGGCCTGGTGAAAGCCGGTAGAACTTCCTGGGTGGGTCTTCCATGAAATCTTCGCGCTCAATGTACAGCTCGCGGGAGAAGAGCACTTTGCGTGTCCCGGCGCTCTCATCCTCCGGGTTGTTGACCATCTCCATCTCTTCGACCATACCCTTGGGATAATTGACGATCACCACCTTGATGGGATCTAGAACTGCTATACGCCGCAGCGCTCGTCGATTGAGGTCCTGGCGGATGGTGTGCTCCAGCAGTTCGACCTCAACTACACTGTTGCTCTTGGCAACACCAACGGTGTCACACAGCTCCCGGATGGCCTCCGGTGTGTATCCCCGCCTGCGCAGGCCCGACAGCGTCGGCATACGCGGGTCGTCCCAGCCACTGACATGCCCTTCATCTACCAACTGCTTGAGCTTCCGTTTGCTCATGATGGTGTAGGTCAGATTCAGCCGCGCAAACTCGATCTGCTGCGGGTGGTGGATGCCAAGCTGGTCGATAAACCAGTCGTACAGCGGGCGGTGATCCTCGAATTCCAGCGTGCAGATGGAGTGTGTTATCCCTTCGATTGAGTCGGACTGCCCGTGCGCCCAGTCGTACATGGGGTAGATGCACCACTCGTCGCCGGTGCGGGGGTGCGATTCATGTAGGATGCGGTACATCACCGGGTCGCGCAGGTTGATGTTCGGCGATGCCATATCGATCTTGGCCCGCAGCACGCATCCACCATCCGGGATCTCGCCGTTCTTCATCTGCTCGAAGAGCTTGAGGTTCTCTTCCACCGTCCGATCCCGGTAAGGGCTGTTCTTGCCCGGCTCGGTCAGCGTGCCGCGATACTCACGGATCTCATCGGCTCTCAGATGATCGACGTAAGCCACGCCCTGTTTGATGAGCTGTACCGCCCACTGGTAGAGCTGCTGGAAATAATCCGAGGCATAGTAAATCCTGTCGCCCCAATCAAAGCCCAGCCACTTGATGTCTTCGATAATCCCGTCGATGTACTCCTGCTCCTCTTTGACCGGGTTGGTATCATCGAAGCGCAGGTTGCATGTGCCCCCGTAACGCTCGGCCGTGCCGAAGTCCAGGCTGATGGCCTTGCTGTGGCCGATGTGCAGATGGCCGTTCGGCTCGGGCGGGAAGCGCGTGACGACCTTACCCCCAAACCGCCCCGATGCATTGTGCTCATCGACGATGTCCCAGACAAAGTTGGAGGGTCTTGCCTCGCTTTCTGTCAGTGCGTTCTGTTCGTTCATTTCTTCTTCACCTCGATTGGCGTACGGCTGATAGCTTATGGCTTATGGCTTCTCTGATCTTTATGCTGGTTACGGATATTCATCCGTAACCGGTACTGAACAGATTTTAATCTGCAAGCTTCGTACTGCTCAATATGTTTTTCAATCGTCAATCATCAATAACTTGATGGCATCCTCGATGCGCTTGAGACTGACATCCTTCCCCAGCACCTCCATCGACTGGAATAGGGGAGGCGAAACCGGCTGCCCGGACGTTGCCACCCGGACAGAGCCAAACAACTGGCCTGCTTTGAGCCCCATTTGCTCAGCCAGAGCACGCATGGCTTTCTCTTGCTGCTCATGAGAGAAATCACCAAGCCCCTTGAGTGTATCATAAGAGGCTTTCAAGGCCCTGAGCGTGCTGTCAACGTCCATATTCTTCTGGATCAGCTGGACCGGATCATCGATGGTGATCTCAGCCTTGAACAGGAAGGCCAGCCATTCCGATGCCTCACTCAGGGTCTTGATGCGCTCCTGGATGTAGGGGGTGATCGCCTTCAGCTTGTCCATGTCGACAACAAGACCATCGGCTTCCAGGTATGGCTTGATCTTCTCTGCCAGCGCATCGGGAGCCATCATCATAATATATTGATTGTTAAGCCAGACGAGCTTGTCGAAGGGCAGCTTGCCTGCCGACGGGTTGATGTCCTTGAGCTCGAAGCGCTCCATGGCCTCCTCAGGCGTGAACTCCTCACGGTCATCTCCAAAGGCCCAACCGACGTTGGTAAGGAAATTGACCACCGCCTCCGGCAAATAGCCGGCCTCTCTGAACTCACGCACCTGGACTAATATCTTGGTCCCGCCTTCCTCGAAGGCCTGATCGCGTTTGCTGAGTTTGCCCTTTCCGCTGGGGCTTAAGATCACGGGCAGATGGGCGATCTTGGGCATCTCCCAACCAAAGGCTTGATAAAGCCGGGCATGCAGCGGTGCCGTCGCGATCCATTCATCAGCGCGCATGATATGACTGATCTCCATAAAATGATCATCGACCACGTTGGCCAGATGGTATGTCGGCAGACCATCCGATTTGAGCAGCACCAGGTCCTGGAGATCGGCATTCTGGAAAGAGATGTTGCCTCGCATTTCATCGTACACTGTGGTCTCCCCGTCGACGGGCATCTTGAATCTGACCACATACTCACCGCAGTCAGGACCAAGGTTGAGATCGCGGCAGTGACGGTCGTAACCGATCCTGACCTTCTGCTTTCCTTGCTCCTTACGAAGCCCCGCCAGCCGCTCCGCTGTACAGTTGCATCGATAGGCATACCCATTATCGATCAGCCAGTTGGCCCATTGCTGGTACATCTCCGACCGCTCCGATTGGCGGTAGGGGCCAAATTCGCCGCCCACATCAGGGCCTTCATCCCAATTAAGCCCAAGCCAATGCAGACTGTCCTTGAAATCCTGCTCGGCTTCAGCTGTGTATCGCTTTTGATCGGTATCTTCGATGCGCAGGATGAAGACGCCCTTATGCTTGCGGGCAAAGAGCCAGTTGAACAGAGCCGTGCGAGCACCGCCGATGTGCAGATAGCCGGTCGGGCTGGGTGCAAAGCGCACTCGGACGGGACGTGGGGTTGGGTCGGACAAAATACTCCTCCTTGGATGGCTTATAGCGTATGGCTGATGGACGCTACACGTTGGCACGTTAGAACGTTAAACGGCCAATGGTCGATAGGCATTGGTGCCAGTCGGTTTGGTTGTACTATCACTCCTTCAGTGCTTGCTCCATGTCCTTGAGTGGTTGCTACCACTCCTGCAACGCTCAATGCTGTTGTTCACGTCTCACGTTTTACATATTCGGTGTCTTACCCCTTCTCGGCGTCGTCATTCCCGCTTTCGCGGGAATCCACTCGTGCACAAGCGACTGTCATTCGCAATATAGTATCAAGTGAGCACAGAGAACGAGCATCCGCCATTCGCTATCAGCCGGCTACTGTTTCTCGACAGCTCCTCTCTCTTACCCCCTCGATGATCTCGGCAATCAGGTCGTAGCGTCCGAACTGCGGCATCAGGTACATGCCTCTGGCGACGCTCTGTATCTCGCATCCCAGTTCCTGGGCCAGTTCGACGCCCACACGCCTGGCATTATCCCCAGCTGCCTCGATCTGGCTAATGACCGCATCGGGGATGACGATGCCGGGCACCTCGTTCTGAAGGAAGGTGGCGTGTCTCAGGCTGGCCAGTGGCATCACACCGACCAGGATGGGCGTACTCAGCAGGCCGTGCAGTTCCTCGTAGCGCTCCACAAAACGGTGGTAAAGGGCAATCTCAAAGATGGGCTGAGTGATGAGGAAATCCGCTCCGCCATCCAGCTTCTTCCGAAGTACTCTGATCTCGCGGTCGATGTCCGGGGCGGCCAGATTGAGCGCGCAGCCCACCAGGAAGTTGGTCGGCTGGCCGATTGAGTTGCCTGCCCAGTCTTTTCCTTCGTTCAGGTTGCGCTTGATCAGGCTCACCAGACCCGACGGAACAATGTCGTAATTGTCGGCGGCGTCCGGGTAATCACCGATGTGGGTCGGGTCACCCATCACGACGAACAGATTGCGTACACCCAGCGCATGAGCAGCCAGCAAATCACCCTGAACACGTAGTAGGTTGCGCCCGCGGGTCGGGAAGTGCAGCACCGACTCGATCCGGCCCTGGCTCTGGAGCGTGTGACACACTGCCCAAGGGCTCATACGCATGCGCGCCATCGGGCTGTCGGTGACGTCGATCGCGTCAGCGCCGGCTTCACGCAGCATATGCGCGGCCTGGATGATCTTCTCGGTCGCTATGCCCTTGGGCGGCGACATCTCGACCGAAATCACGAAGCCGTCTCCGGCCAGCTTCTGCGCCAACTCGCTGGGGGCTTCTCTTTCAGCTAGCTCCTCGCCGGCCTCGACCACGATGGCATTGTCGAGCGGTACGCTCTCGTACTCGGTGCTGTCCAGCGCCTCACGCATAGCGGCGATGTGCTCGGGGGTCGTGCCGCAGCATCCCCCGATCAGCCGTACGCCGCGGTTGCGCATCGACACGGCAAAATCGGCAAAGTAGTCGGACCCGGCAGCGTACATCACCCGCCCGCCGATGTATTCAGGCCAGCCTGCATTAGGCAGCGCCGAGAAGTGCATCTGTGGGACCGCCACTTGCATGGCCTGGAGCACGCGCGATACCTGTGCTGGGCCATTGGAGCAGTTGACGCCGATGACATCGACCTCCAGCTCGGCCAGTGCTTCCGCCACCTGTGCAGGCGTATCGCCAAGCAGGGTGCGGTCATCGCGGGTAAAAGTGACCTGGGCGATAACCGGCACCGTGGAACTCACTTCGCGCACGGCATGTACGGCTTCCACCAGCTCGCGCCGATCGGAGAAGGTCTCTAGGAGCACAACATCAACCCCTGCCCCAACGAGCGCTTCAATTTGCTCACGGAAGGCCGCGCGGGCCTGCTCAGATGTCACCCGGCCAACAGGAGCCAGCCGCACGCCCAGCGGCCCAACCGCGCCTGCGATGTAGCAGCCGTCCTTAGATAGAAAATTGATGGTTTGGCGTGCCAGCCCCACGCCTGCCCGGTTGATTTCGGCCACCTGGCCGGCCCGGCCGTGCTCGCCCAGCTTGTAGCGATTGGCCCCAAAGGTATTGGTCTCGATTAGTTCCGTACCGGCCTCCAGATAGGCCCGGTGGATCTCGCGGATCAGCGCCGGGTTGTCAAGGTTCAGCGCATCGAAAGAGGTGTCGATTGACGCGCCATGTGCATGGAGCAAGGTGCCCATGGCACCATCACCCAGCATGCAGCCCTGTGCCAGTCGTTCACGGAAAGCAAGTTTATCAGTCACTATATTGTCCCCCTGTTTGAGAATACCCCGTGATCATAGCGCCAGACCGGGCATTCACACAACCTCTTTCAGATGATTACATGAACGACTGTTGCCCAAGAAGAGACGCAAACCGCGAGATGAACAGGGGCTTCCCTATTCGTCGTCCAAGCATCCTCTATCCATCCTCCTTCCATCCCCTAGCTATCACGCATAATTTCCATCTCCAGCGCCTTCATCCCATCAAAGTGACATTTGTCACATTCAGAAACGCGAATATATGCCTATAATCTATTCAGGGAGTTGAATATGACATTACATGAGAATGCCGAAGAAATCGCTGCCATCCTCAAAACTATCTCGCCGCCCACCCGTCTGGCCATCCTGCTGGCGATTGGCGAAGGGGAGGCCTGCGTCTGCCATCTGGAGGCGGTGCTGGGTAAGCGCCAAGCCTATATCTCCCAGCACTTAATGGCGCTGCGCCAGGCCGGCATCCTGCTGGATCGGCGCGATGGTCGATTTGTCTATTACAGCATCGCCGAACCAGCCCTGCTTGATCTGGTGCGCGACGCCGGGCAGCTGGCCGGCGTGGATATCGATATACCATCGGTGGTAGCCACATGCGAGTGCCCGCACTGCGCGGAGCAAAAGCCGGGCTGTGCCGGCCCCGGCAGATCCAATCAATGAAAGAAGATGAATATGAACGTTGGTCCTTTTCTACTCGATCTCTTGCGTAGCGGGCTGGGTAACTTAGCCGCCTACCTGGCTGCGCACGTGCTGCTGTGCCTGCTGCCGGCCTTCCTCATCGCCGGCGCCATGACGGCGCTGATCCCTAAAGAGACGGTGACGCGCTTTCTGGGCCGCAACACGCCTAAGATCATTTCCTATCCCGCTTCTGCGGCAGCGGGCTTTCTGCTGGCAGTGTGCTCCTGCACAGTCATCCCGCTCTTTGCCGGCATCTACAAGAAGGGCGCCGGGCTTGGCCCCGCCATCACCTTTCTGTTCGTGGCTCCGGCTATCAACATCCTGGCGCTGGTCTACACCGGTGGGGTGATTGGCGTCGATCTGGCTGTGGCCCGCCTGCTGCTGTCGCTGCTCTTTGGCATTGGTATCGGCCTGATCATGGCGCTCATCTTTCGCAGGGAAGATGCCGAACACGATAAGGCCACCGATGCCCTGTTTGCCGGGCAGGCCGGCATGCGTCAAGCCGCCGTTATCTTCCTGATTGCGTTGGTGGTCCTGTTGGTGGCCGGCACATTCCAGATCGACTTGCTCAAGCACACCTATGCGCAATTGGACATACCTGTCCGTGGTATGGACAGCTTCCAGGGTTTCCTCTACCAGCTGGTACCCTTTGACCCTGCCAGGGGTGAGGAGGGTGTCACCGCCCAGGGCGCCATCCTGATAGCTTTGCTTGCTCTGATTGGCCTCACTGCCTGGAAGGGCCTGGAGAACATCCACGAGAGGTTCACCACCTGGACGTGGCTCTCTGTTGGTCTGGTCGGGCTGACGCTGCTGATAGCAGCGCTGGGCATGACAACCTATGCCGGCGGCCTGACTCTTTCTTTCACCGGTAAGTTCTTCGGCGTGCTTCTCTCGATCGTTGTGCTTGGTTGGATGCTCAAGACCCGGCTGAGCGAGGGCGAGATCCGTGACTGGCTCTGGGAGTCATGGCGCTTTGTCAAGCAGATATTCCCGCTGCTGGTGGTGGGTGTTTTTGCCGTAGGTGTCATTCGCATGCTCATTCGTCCCGAATGGATCGAGGTTGTCGCAGGTCAGAATACGCTGCTGGGCAATTTTGTCGGTGTGGTATTTGGGGTGTTTATGTACTTCCCGACGCTGGTAGAGGTGCCAATCGCCCAGATGTTTTTGAGCCTGGGCATGCATCGCGGCCCGCTGCTGGCTTACCTTATCTCTGACCCGGCGTTGAGCCTGCAAAGCATCCTGATTACGGCCGCCATCATCGGGCGTCTCAAAGCCTGGGTCTATGTAGGGTGGACGGCGCTTTTTAGCACGTTGGCAGGTCTTATCTACGGAGCCTGGGTTGATGGAACCGGCCTGGGCTTGGTAGGGTTATATCTTGGTTTGTTTGTCGCTGTGCTTGTTGCTATGTTGTGGCTGGTCAACCGCCGCAGTACGCAAGAAATGGTTGTGTCACGTTAACCCTTAGACTTCCGAAGTCTTCACTGGAGGAATACTATGCTCACTATCAAAATTCTTGGCTCCGGGTGCCCTAACTGTAAGAAGGTAGAGACCATCGCCAAACAGGCCGCCGAGGGTCTGGGCATCGAAGCCACATTCGCCAAAGTCACCGATTACAACGACATCATGGCCTACGATATCCTCTCGACGCCAGGGTTGGTCATCGACGAAAAGGTAGTCTGCTCCGGTCGCATCCCCACCCCTGCCGAAGTAACCACCTGGCTGGCGGATGCGCTGGACTAATGTAAAGCAGAAGTCACTACTCAGCTATCTGGTGCTCTCTACTGTGGCCATAAGTGATGCGCAAAAGGTAAATGGGTAAACAGGTAAAATATAAGACGTGATGAGTTCACGGCCTGAGATCACAAGTCGCAGCCTGAAAAGCTAAAAGCGCAAAGGAGCTAAAGTCACCCTGTAAGACGATCCGTAGCCGTGACGGTCGGATTGAAATCCGACCTACAATACCTGCCCAGATATGCCGGCTATCACAACCAATTCTATGAGCGTCAGGATAGGTATCGGCAACAGGGTTACT
>JAFGMS010000032.1 GCA_016927375.1 Anaerolineae bacterium | reverse complement strand
GCGCCGCCACTTAGTCCTCATCAGGAGGGAAGTCTACAGAGGCGTCGGCCAGCCGATCACGCAAGGGGATCTCCGCATAGCGCTTCCACAGCCGCCCGGCGATCTTGCCCGGGCTGCGGTTGACGCCCTGGTGGGCGAAGTAGTCACAAACGCGAGCAACGTCGCGTTCCAGGATGGCACGGGCATGGTCGTTGCCATGGCAGTTTACTACCTGCGGAAAGTCGATCAGAACGATCTCGCCCTCCCAATACAGGATGTTATAGGCTGATAGGTCACCATGGACCCAGCCCAACGCCAGAAGCATCTCGATGTTGCGCATTACCTCATCAAACAACCGCTCAGCCTCATCCCGTTCCAGGTCGATCTCGTGGAGCGTCGGAGCTGCCACATTCTCATCGCCGTGATAGCTCATCAAGATGGCATTCTCAGCAGAAAGTATGGGCTGTGGAACGGCGCCACCCTGCTCATGCAGCTTCTCGATGGTGGTGTATTCATGCATCACCCAGGAGGTATGTGCCACCCGCAGACCAAAACCTGTCCTCTGGCGAAAGGCACGCATCACGCGCTCATCGGTAGCCTTGATCTCCTTGCCGTTTTCGTTCAGCACCGTCCGGCCATCGCGGTAAACGGCGTCGTTGCTCAGGCTGCGGAACTTACGCGGCCGGTAGACTTTGGCCGCCACCAGGTCAAGCCCGGTGCTGGGATGTGCCCGGCAGCGATAAACGCTGGCCTCTTTGCCACCCTTGATCAGCGCCAGCACATCGGTAATCAGCGTCTGCCCATAGAATGGCAGAAGTGATTGCAGCAGCCAGGTAGCCTCATACTTCGAAGGCTGGTAAGTGATACGAAAGCCGCCATCCAGCTCCGTCTCGATCTCGTCGGTCAGTTCGGCGACGATCTCTGCCCGTTCTTTGCTCGCTGGGTGTATCCTGGACCTGCGACTGCGCCGCGCCTGCCGATCGTTCTTCACTGGGTCAAACATCTCTTCATACATCTCATACTCATCGGAGTACGTGTCACGGAAATGCATCGTCTGGGTTCCTCATCAAGGAATGGCGATTAAATAACTTGCCCCTAAGAGCCTGCAATCAGGATTATGGATGAGCAAGTTAACAAATTCTCATTCCTAAACATCTGGGTGCGGCACACAAGCACCGCACAGTGAAATAGCGCCAACCACGCACAACGAGATCCACATGGTGCATGGCATTCACCCACCCAGAGAGATGGAATCGCAGGCAGCCACCAGGCAGACGCAACCCATCTACTCCAGAGTGTGTAGAGAGCAATCGATACGCCTATGGCTTCGGTCTATCTGCCAACTTGCTTGCTTATGCCAGACAGCCAGCACAACGCAAAGCAGCATAATATGCAGACAGGCTCTATGTGATTCGCTTAAGAGGCTGGAAAATCAGCAGGGGCAAACCACAGCAGAAGCCAGGCGTACCCGGACAACCCGAGCCGTTAACATGTACTTTGACATATGTCGGCCTCACTTTCTGCTGGACTAAGCCGTGCCCGAGGATGGTCATCGACACGAACGAGATAGAAAGAGTTTATCACGCGATGCACCACGGGGCAAAAAGTCCACAGCTAGAGCAAACTCTGTATTTGGGGCAAGGTCTCAATGCTCACAGTCCGTCCACACTCCGTCCTTCCGATATGGGTCCCCTTTTGCCTCAACGCTCTGGGCTTTAACCTGAATCAGGAATGTGCCCATGACCAAACACATCGAGGGTGCTTGTTGTTGAGCTTGGCAACTCAGCGATTCACCTGTAATCTTCATCAGAGGGTGAAAGCTCAGCTTTACCTTGAGTCTTTAACTCATAACTCGTTGCTCATTGCTGTTTTCAAAAGGACGTACCATGATGACAACCGGTGACACCATCGGCCTGATCCTGTCTTACGTCTACGCCTTCGGGATGCTGCTCGGCGTAGAAGCCATCGGCAAGGCTTTCAAATGGCCGCAAGACTTCACCCGCAAGATCATCCACATCGGCGCGGGGATGTGGGTGTGGGGCATTCTCTACTTCTTCGATCACTGGTACTTTGGCATCATTCCCTTCGCCACCTTCATTGTGCTCAACTACCTCTTCTACCGCCGACAAACCTTCAAGGCCATGGACACCGAGAAGTCCACCCCGGGCACGGTTTATTTTGCTGCATCGATTACCCTCCTGTACGGTCTGCTGTGGCGCACCGGAGGCGCAATCGACCGGGCCCCCATTGCAACGGCGGCGGTGATGGCCATGACCTGGGGCGACGCCCTGGCGAGCATCGTTGGCGTCAGGTGGGGAAGTCACAAGTACACGGTCTTTGGCCACACCCGTTCGTGGGAGGGCTCGGCAGCAATGGCACTCTCCAGCCTGCTCGTGATACTTGGTACGCTGGCCTTTCTGCCCGGCTCGGCGCTCAGCCCAAGCAGTGTAACCTCCACCGGGACGATGTTGATCGTAATGAGCGTGGCCGGGACCGTGGTCGCAACGCTGGCCGAGGCTCTCTCCCCGGCAGGGCTCGACAACCTGAGCGTGCCGCTGCTCACCGGGTTGGCCTTGTCGCTGGCAGAGATGCTCTGAAGGGCGTCTTGCACCATATCTATTCCCCGGTACTCAGCATAGCGCGCCAAATAGATTGACCAGAACGTTGATACCATGGCATAGTGACGAAACAGTAACGCCATTGGCGACAAGGTAAGCGATTAAACATCCTGTCAAGAGCCAATTGAAAGCCAGGAAATTCCTTTAACAAGTCGAAAAGTTTGTCGGCTTAACAAGTGAGTTTGTTGGCTTAAACAAAAATCCTGCTCACCACCCAGGCAACCGATCTGCGTCTAGGGCTATGCCATCAAAAAGGGGATATTGACGAAGCATAAAATGTCTTAACTTGTCACCAATGCTGTAAGGCTGTACCATCCAAAAACGGAAATATGATGTAAATGAGAGGGCCAGTCCCAAGGGGAGGTAAACATGATCAACCAACTGGCAAAGATCACAAAAGAGAATGCTGGTCAACTACAGATAGTGGGAAAACTGGAGGGGCATACCGCGCCAATTCTTTCCATTGACATTGCCCCTGGAGGACAGAGCTTAGCTTCGGGCAGCATAGATGGCACGGTTCGCATATGGAACCTGCGCACCCAACAGCAAGTCAGCGTGCTTACCGGCATCCCTGAACAAGAACAAATCCCCCGCGTAGCCTTCTCGCCAAGCAACTCCAATCATCTGGCGGCGGCCGTTAGCCGCAAACCTCCCGAATGGTGGTCTCACATCAAGGATTACGTCGACAACCTGAATAAAGATATGTGGCTGCCTTTCAGGGGAAAACCTGTCTGGCGATTGTGGAGCCTGGAAGAGGAAGCAGTCACCCATACCGAAGAGATAGAGTATGCCTGGACAGGCCCCGCCAGCCTGGCATACAGCCGAGACGGACGTTGGCTGGCTGCCCTGTATGATGTGTTTGACATCACCACTGAGCCTTACACTCGCATTGCCCAATTAAACCAGCAACATTACGTGGACGACATGGCGTTCAGCGATGACAGCCAGCTTTTGGCGCTGGTCACTTCCTATGAGAAGATGCCGGAGCACATCGGTTACTCATATGTGGAAATCTTCCAGGCCGGCAGCTGGCGAAAGGTTGCCGAGATCAAAGGGACGAGACGCATCTCCGATTTTGCGGGTGTTCGTTTCTTGCCCAATAGTCATGAACTCCTGGTAAGAACCAGCCGGGACGACCTGAGGGGTGGAGATTCTCACAACCTATACCACTTCAAAGGGGGCGGATTTGAAGAAAGCGCCCATGTTCTGTCCGATGTCGCCTGCTTTGCCTGCCACCCGGATGCCGGCATGGTTGCCATCGCCAGATATGATGGGCGTATGGTCTTGCTCGATTGGGAGCAGCAGAAGTCGGTGGCAACCGTACAGGCGTATCAACCCGCCAAGCAGATCACGATACCAAGGGGAGTCCAGTTCGGGCCCGAAGCAACAAACAGGGTAAACGATGCCGTGAGAAGTCTACATCGCGCCTCGGCAGATATGATGTTTTCACAGGAAGGCAAGCTGCTGGTCTCGGCAGACGGAGACAGGGTTATCCGCATATGGGGGATCCCCGCCTGAGTTCCAACAGATCTACCAGGCTCACCATAGGGGATAAAAATGAGCGTTGACATTTCTCTCCCCCTGGCCTTTAGCTCGACACCCTCTACGTTGAATCTATTGGCACATCCAAAAAAAGCGAAACTACAGTATAGACAAGGGTGGATGGTAGGTGATCACCCCATTGAAAAGCAGTTCTGATTGTATATACTGAGGTTAATGAAGTTACTTAGTAATCAGTTGTTTCTAGTAACGAGTAGTATTGGCATAGGTAGCAGGTTTTAGTCGTATCATTATTCTCTATCAACTTTAGTGTAAGGGTTGGACAGGCCAGGGGCAATCAGGAATCGCCCCTGAGCCTTTTTATTGTGTACATCATTCAACAGATATTAAAGCGCATCACCCCATCCCCCATAGGCGTTAACTTAAGAGAAACAGGGATACACATACCGGTATGATGCACGATATTTCTATCTACGAATTACACAAACCGACACGGATTTCCAATCATAAGGGCGTGTTTCATTTGAGTTGAGCGTAAAGCTCTCGATCACAGATCGGCTTGTATCTATTCCGGCAAGAATT
>JAFGMS010000315.1 GCA_016927375.1 Anaerolineae bacterium | reverse complement strand
TAGATCCTGGCATCTTGAGCATGTCGTCGGATTAAAATCCGGCAAGTACGGGTGACAAGTGATGCTTTGCATCACCCATATCCGTCATCAGCACTGAGTGTAATGTGACATTGTCAAGGTTCTCAGTCTGCTTCCCAATGACAAAGGTAGTCTCCCCCGCCGCCAGCACAGGCTGCCCGGCAGCACAGACGACATGCTCGGAGCGGCGTTCGGCAATCCATAGCTGGTCCGTTGTATCGATGATGAAGCTGGTGATGACCGCCCCGTCGGGCTCTACTTCCTGCTACGTCTCGACGATCCACGACAAAACATCATCCGCCCGCAAGATTTGGGCGCGAGCACTGGGCTGGCCGAGCATCTTCCGGGGATCGTGTGAACCAACATAATGGTAGATTGCCATCATCTTGACTGATATTTTGAAAGCTGTGCCACGAACTCACCCGCCTTCGCAAAGCGCTCTTCCGGCTTCTTGGCCATTGCCTGTTCCAGTGCCATACTCACCACATTGGGCAGATCGGGTATCAACTCGTGGGCGTCTGGGGGCGGTTGGAAGAGGTGCGCCAACAGCAGTGAACCGGGGTTCTTTTGCTTGAAAGGCAGCCCGCCGGTGAGCATCCGGTAAGTCATCACCCCCAGGGAATAGATATCGGCCCGCCCATCGACATCGGTCGCTGCCTGGATTTGCTCGGGCGCAATGTAATCGAGCGTCCCTATGATCCCGCCGGCGGTGGTCAGCACCGTTTGCCCCCCAATGATCCTGGCGATGCCAAAGTCCATCAATACCGCTCGCAATGACCCCGTACCTTTGCCATTCTTATCGAGCATTACGTTCGATGGCTTGATGTCACGATGTACCAGACCCGCCTCATGTGCGTAGTCCAATGCGGCGGCGACACCACCCAAGATGGGTAATGCCTGCCCCAGTGATAGGTTTTTAATCTCACGCAGGTAGCTGTCCAGGTCCTGGCCGGCCAGGTACTCCATCACGATGTAGCAGGTGCCGCCCTCTTCACCATAATCGAACACCCGCACGATGTTAGAGTGCTCCAACCTGGAAACTACTTCGGCCTCACGCAGAAAGCGCTGCCGGAACTCCGGTTCAAGGGACAAGGCAGCCGGCAGGAGCTTGATCGCCACCGGACGTTTTTTGAGCGTGGGGTGATCGGCCTTATACACTTCGGCCATGCCGCCCCGCCCGATAAGCTCCAGGTTGCTGTACTCCCTAAAACGGGTCTGCCTGATGATCTGTGTCGCTCCCTCGGAAGGCAGTGAAACATCCCTGGCACGAGCATGTTCTTGATAATCTATCTGTATATTGTAAAAGCGCCGATCCACAAAGCGCTTGATGCGCCGGCGGGCTGGCTGAAATGTCGCCCCCAAAAACGCCGCCGAGATGGCTACGGCCACCAGCGGTCCCTGAGCAAAATGCCTGAATAAGTGTGAGATGGCAAACAGACTGATGCCAAACACGGCAGCCAGCAGGACGGTTATGGTTCCGTAAACCATCGAGCGGTTGAGGATAAAGTCGATATCCCACAGCCGGTAGCGCAGGATCGCCAATCCGATGGTGATGGCCAGAATGGTGCGTGGCGCATAGTAGAAAGGCTCGTTGATCAACAGCCCAATCAGATCGACCTGAAGCGGGTTACTGAGGGTAGGAGCGAAGAAATGGACATACATCGAGATGACAAAGCCTGCCAGTGTTGCAGCAATGCCCCAGATCACCCACTTGGTTTGCTGGCGCTGTGAGGAAGTGGAAACATACCTGTAGCGATAGATTTGCATGGCCAATCCAACGCCATACACGACAACCTGGATACCGATGAAGAGGTGAAAAGGATAGTCTGATATTCTTAGTACAGGGACAAACACCCCGCCAATCATCCAAAGGCTCCAGAGCAGTGCCAGCCAACGTGACCAACGTGGCACAAACTTACCATTAGGAAACAAAAAAAGGAAGATAACGCTGAAGATAAATCCCAATGCTCGGGAGAATTCTGTGGCTACTGGAACCAGTATCGAAGGAAGAATATCTTGGTAGATATAGGCTTCGTAGATGTAAGAGCTAAAAGCGACACCAAAGGCAATGCAAGTTGCAGAAGAGAACAGCCCCATCCAATCCCTGGATTTGCGCCAGACAAGCAATAGAGCCATGGCACAAAACGAGAGAGCGGCAACAAAACGCCATCCCAGGATATAGAAAGCCGGCCAGTCGGCGGGCAGGCTCTGGGATAACACAGTTTGCCTGAGGGCTGGGTAATCATCGATATAGCTGCGGTAGGCACCTGGGAGGCCAATGATCAGCATGACTATCACATATAGTGCTATAGCCAGCCAGGCCAATCGTATCACTAACAGCCAAGGGCCACGGAGAGTGGTCGATGTAGTTGAAGTCGTTGAAGTCATGAGCCGAACCTGTTATGTTGTCAACTACAATTCCAACAGCCTTGCCACAAACTCACCCGCCTTCGCAAAGCGTCCCTCAGGCTTCTTGGCCATTGCTTGCTCCAACACCGAACTTGCCTTCACGGGTAGCTCGGGCGCCAGCTTATGTGCATCTGGGGGCGGCTGGGAAAGATGAGCCATCAGCAGCGAGCCGGGGTTCTTTTGCTTGAAGGGTAGCTCGCCGGTGAGCATCTGGTAAGCCATCACCCCTAGAGCATAAATGTCGGCTCGCCCATCCACGCTGGTCGCCGCCTGGATCTGCTCCGGCGCAATGTAGTCGAACGTCCCCACGATGCCCCCTGTTGCGGTGAGCACCGTTTGCCCCTCGACCATCCTGGCGATGCCAAAGTCCATCAGCACAGCACGGAATGACGAGCCGGCTCCGGCGGCATCATCGAGCATCACATTGGATGGCTTGATGTCACGGTGCACCAATCCAATCCCATGGGCGTAATCCAGTGCAGCGGCAATGTCTTCGAGAATTGGCAGCGCCTGCGCCAGCGACAGACGCCCGATCTGGCGTAGGTATTGGCCCAAATCCTGCCCGTCCAGGTATTCCATCACGATGTAGCAGGTGCCGCCTTCCTCGCCATAGTCGAATACGCGCACGATGTTGGGATGCTCCAACCTGGAGACCATTTCCGCCTCGCGCAGGAAGCGCTTTCGGAACTCCGGCTCGGCGGCCAGGGCCGCCGAGAGGAGCTTGATCGCCACTGGGCGCTGGAGCATGGGGTGATCGGCCTTGTAGACTTCGGCCATACCGCCCCGGCCGATGATCTCCAGGTTGCTGTACTCTCCAAAGTGTGTCTGTTTGATGATCCGGGTGGCACCCTCTGCAGATGGCGGCGCCAATCGGCGGTCCACAGGCCGTTGGTAATCGATCTGGATATTGTAGAAACGTCGATCCACGAAACGCCTCAGATACTGGCGTGCAGGCTGAAAGACCACACCGAAGGTCACGGCAGAGATGGCCACCGCTACAATAGGGCCATTGGCGAAGTTTTGGAACAGCTGCGTGATAACCAGCAAGCTGATACCCAGGAAGGCAGCCAGCAGGGCGGTCATCGCACCGTACACCACCGAGCGGTTGATGATGAAGTCGATATCCCACAGCCGGTAGCGCAAAATAGCCACCCCGATGGAAATGGCCACGAGGGCCCGTGGCCCATGAATGAATGGCTCGTTGATCAACAATGAAGCCAGCTCTGATTGAAGCGGGGTGCTGAATGTCCACAACCGGACGAAACCGGAGATCATAAAGCCAACCAGTGTTGCTGCGATACCCCAGACGATCCACTTCATTTGCTGGCGCTGCGAGGGAGTGGAAACGTGTCTGTAACGGTAGATTTGCATGGCCAGCCCCATGCCATACACAACAAGCTGGATGCCTAAAGAGGTCAGGAGCGAATAGTTTGTGATGGCGAGTGCAGGGATGAACACCCCGCCGGCCATCCAGATGCTCCAGACGAGCGCAAGCCAGCGCGACCAGCGGGGCACAAACTTGCCGTCGGGCAAGAGATAAAGGCAGACAGCGCCAAGGGTAAGGCCCAGCGCCAGCGCAATCCGTGTGACAAACGGAACCAGCGCCGCAGGGAGGACATCTTGAAATGCGCTTGCTCCCCAGACATAAGTGCTGCTGATGCCGACCCCAAAGCCCAGGCAAGCAGCCGAGACGAGAAGCCCCATCCAATCACGCGATCTGCGCCAGGCAATGATCAGAGCGACAATGCCAAACGAGAGAATGGCAACAAACTGCCACCCCAGGGAATAGATGGCCCGCCAGTTAGCCGGCAGACCGTGCTGCTGCAGGATCTGGCTGAGCGCCGAAGAATCGCCGGCATACTTCTGGTAAACGCCCGGCAGGCCGATGATCAGCGTGCCGATCACAAAAACGGCCACGACCAGCCAGGCCAGCCGCGCTATCAAAAGCCAGGGATTGCGGAGAGTGGTTGAGGTAGTTGAGGTCGTCGAAGCCATAGATACACCTTGCTCACAATGTACTGCGATTAGTGATATACCACACACTATGACACAAGTCGATGAGAACACACTATAGGCGCAAAGAAGCTCTCAGTCAAATGTGCTGCGATGTTACTGATCATCAGTAAGGAGGTGCATTCCCGAAATATGGCAAAAG
>JAFGMS010000314.1 GCA_016927375.1 Anaerolineae bacterium | reverse complement strand
TAGGAGCAAAGACCTCGTGAGGTGAGTTGGAGAGTGTTGCAGCTGAGGTGCCAATTTTGTTGGGAGCTTCTGGATGAAAACGACATTCTGCAGATGTGCTCTCAGGAATACACTTTTATTACAATTTCCCGGTAGTTTCCAGATCTGCTAATAGAATGATGAATGAATGGTTCTGACATATCATCGAGTGTTGGGAGGTAGCTATGGGATATCAATTATCTTGGCTTGATGATGAGGAGACGATCACGTTATTGAGGGTCATGCAACCCTGGGATTGGCCTGAATTCCACGAAAGTCTGCAGCGCTCTCATGAGATGGTTCGCAGTAAAGAGTACGTTGTGCATGGGATCATAGTCTTGGGTGAGGATTTCAGGCTTCCTGATGCCAGCCTCCTGACCCAAGCCCGCAGCTTGTATGGTAACATACCACAGAACAACGGCACTACTGTGGTTGTTGGTGCTACCCATTTCATAGCAACTGTGGCCCGAATCCTGACCAGAGCCTTGGGCGACAGGGCCCATTTTGCCTATGCCAATACCGTGGAAGAAGCACGGGCGCTGATTGACCAGAGGCGTGCACAAGAAGAGTCCCCACAGGAGTGACCTAGATATCGCCTATTCGATTCTTGTTCTGAAGAGAGTGCCCCTCCACTTGTGTAGAGCCAGGATAACGGGCTGCCAGCCAGGAGTCAACCATTGCTTGACAAAGATGAGCGTAGGCATCAGGTTGTGTCTGCCTGCTGCCTGCAAAGATTCTCCTCTCGCTCATCAGGTGCCACCAACCATCTCCAACCCCCAGCGGTGATAGCCTCAGGCCATTGGTGATAAGTTGGCGATTGAACATCTTGTCAAGGTTGCGTGAAGGACAAGAATTGCCTTGAACAAGTCAAAAAGTTTGTTGGCTTAACGACGAAGTTTCCTGGCTTAACGAGAAAGTTTGTTGGCTTAACCAAGAAAACTACTTACCTCTCAAGCAACTAGCTGCAACCAGAGCCAGGCCATCAACAAAAAGGGTTGTTGACGAAGCACAAAATTCCTTAACTTGTCACCATTGACATCAGGCAATACGGGCAAGTGGATCTTCGCTGATGGCCAAAGGAATGCCGCACGCGTAAACCCCAAGAAACTGATTTTCCCTTATTGGAAGTGGCTCAAATCAGGCTCTGGTTTGGATCGACCCAGGGCTTGTTTTGGAGCAAGCCAGCACTGCGAATGGATAATCTCTTGCTGTTGGTGTTGATCCTGGAGCCTATTGCCGTGAAGCTGCATTACTCTTTCTTGGTTGTGCTATCTCCATTAATCAATGCTCTATGCCCGTTACTCCAAGCCCTTGCCGAGTTTCGGTTTTTTGCCATTGGCGATATGCTATGGGATGCTCTGGGTCGTTGCGCCGGACAGTATCCTCGGGGACTGTACAAGGAGGTTGATGATGTCTCAACTGCTTCGACGAGGCTTTTTTATTATAGGCTTGATACTGCTGCCTTTGAGCATCGGTGGGACGATGTTGATCCAGGCGTCCCCAGAGTGCCTGCAAGGCGAAGTGCCGACCGGCTGCATTCAGATCACGCTCTATCCTGATGGGGTTAGCGGTGATTTTTACGTCGATGGCGTTTTGGCGGCTGAGGATCAGAACCCCGGTTGGCTTCTGGTCACGCCGGGGGTGGAACATATCATCGAGGTAAAGAATATCCGGAGCACCGAAGCGGGCTTTGGGACTTTGTTCACCTATGCTGATGTCTCGACCACGCTCAAGGTCGGGGCTGGCGAGACCGGCATCAGAACTATCTGGCTGACCAAGAGCTACATCCGGGGGACGCTCAAATTCACCTGCGACGTCAGGAATGCCGCTCCGGATGATGCTGTTTCCTGCCGCGTTGCCATCGACGGCGTTGTGCAGACTGACATGGCTGGGGGCCAGACTACCTCCTATTTCCTTGATCCTGGTGAGCATATCATGTTGGTGGAAATCATCGGCGAGCAGGCCGGTCTGTTCGATCCGGCCTCTGTAGAGAAGAGCGTGGGGATCTCTGCCGGCAGGACCGCCATTTGGAGGGGGATATTTGTCAAGAAGGGCCACCTGTTTGTATCGCTCGATGAACCGGATGTAACAGCGGATTTCTTCGTCAACGGCGCACAGGTCGCGACCCAGGCGGCCGGCTTCGATATGTGGGTCACGCCAAACAGGTATCACAAAGTTGAGGTCAAGAACTTCACCGATCCCGCTGCTGGTGGAATCTATACCTGGCGGGATGTTCGCCAATATGTGAGTGCCTGGGCCGGCAAAGAAAGGACGATCACTGTCAGGCTGCGCAAGCAGTACCTTAAAGGTTTCCTGGTCGTTAAGTGCAATGTCAGCGATGCGCCCGATGCTTACTGCGTGCCGGCAATTGATGACGTCGAGCAACCTGCCATCGATGCAGGGGCGAGCGCTCAATACACGCTTGCCCCCGGATGGCACAGCGTTGTCGTTGTGCCGGGGCCGGTAGGAAGCTGGAGACCAGCCTCTGTTTCTCGAAAGGTGAGCGTCTGGGCAGGCGGAACCCAGACTGTGAGCGTGTGGTTCAGGGAGGTCCAGGCTTCGCCGTCACCGGAGCCCTCTGCCGGCCCAACCAGTGGAGACTACTTACCTATTTTGACTATGGGCGGGTGCAATACCGAGGAGCGAGGCTACCGGTGGGGGCCGTCGAATCTGGCAACACGGGCCGGTTTTGAATCGAAGGCCTTGATGATGACCATGTGGGCGCCGACGGAGTGTCGGCCGGATACATCTGATCCTACCCATCCCCCGCGCTCGTTGACGGTTGCCGAGTGCGCTGTGTTCTATTACAGGCCGCGCACGCTGGTGCTTTTCCCCAACCGGCCGTTTGACGGCAATGCCTATTACGATGACGTCGCCAGGCTCATCCGCCACATCGAGAGCTACGAGAATGAGATAGGCCTTGCGCGATCCAAGAAGATCGTGATGGGACCGGTTTCGCATGAAGGTGGCGTCATTGGCTCGCCCTATACGGTCATTGCGCTGGGGGCAGGTGTCATCGATCTGCCGGACATCATCCGGAAGACGAGTGATGCTACCGGGTATGCCGCCGCTTCGGACAACGTTCACCTGATTCCCAGTCTTTACTTCTTTGGCATAGTGGATAAGGTTGTGCACAAGGCGATAGCCGGGGCAGCCGGCATATACACCATCGAACCGGCCGAGATTCCGCCTGTTACGCCGTAATGCAGGCTTGTCTGATGCTGCCGGCATCTCGTCAACTAGGTTAGGCTCTTCTCTGAAAATAGCAACGAGCAACGAGGCACAAGCAACGAGCTAAAAGCTTTGTACTCTGTATGTGCCTACTGCTATCACAAGCCTTAACATAACCGGCCTTCGCCAATTCTGTCATTCCCGCGAAAGCGGGAATCCATACGCCGCAATCACCGGCTGCCATTTTCATTCCCTATGGTGAGCATTTTGATCATCGGCACCCCCTCTCAATTTCGAACCCTATTGCCATCCCCCAACCGGGGGATGGCGAAATCCCTGATCTGCGTGATACCTGAAAGTATTCAATCCTCTATACTGAAGGATGAGGAGATCGATCATGGAAAGTAGCCCGGTACGTTCCCTTCCTTCACGATGGCTGCGCGTTGCGGCCGGCGCGCAGCTTGCACTGACGCACGCTGTGGCTGCGATGCTCGTCTGGCGGTTAGTACTTGTTCGCCCCGATCTGACACTGGGACGGGTTGGTTTGGCCATGCTGTTCGCCGCACTGGTAGGGATTGTCCTCACTGTCAATCTTCAAAGTGCCATCACGGCAGTCTATGCTGCTGTAATGCGGTTGAACAGCGGACTGTCTGTGCCCCCGCTGCGAGCCTGGCGCATCGACCCGCTTTCTCCGGTCATAGCACAGGTCAACAGGCTGGCTCGGCGCGACGTCGGCAGCCTGCGGGAGACTCTGCTTGCCCAAACGCGCGAGGCGGCCATTCAGGAGGAGCGCAACCGGCTGGCTCGCGAGCTGCACGACTCGATCAAGCAGCAGGTGTTCAGCATCGGTGTGAGCGCTGCGGCAGTCGATGTGCAATGGGAGCGTGATCCTGCTGCGGCACAGGCAGCACTGGCCGACGCGCGGCAGAGCGTTCGAGAGGTGATGGTCGAGATGAACGCGCTGCTCCAGCATCTTTCCCCTGCGCCTTTGGAGAAGGTTGGCCTGATCCAGGCCCTGCGGGAGCAGATGGAGGCGCTCGGTTACCGGACCGGCGCCCAGGTTCAGGTGGAGATCGGCGATCTCCCGGAGGATGAGCGTCTGCCCACCGGCGCGCAGGAGGCGATCTTCCGGATTGCGCAGGAGGCGTTGAGCAACGTCGCTCGCCACGCCCGTGCCCAATCTGTGACGCTGCGGCTCCATGAGCAGGCGGACCAGATACATTTATACATCGAAGACGACGGGCAGGGCTTCGACGCCGGGCATGTTGCCGGCGGGATGGGGCTGGGCAACATCCGGGGCCGCGCCGGTGCGCTGGAGGGGCGTGTCGCTATCGCGAGCGCACCAGGCAGCGGCACCGGGCTTCATGTCACCATTCCCCTCATCGATGCCAATGTGCTTCAGGAGGAGGCAATGAACAAGATCAATCATTTCTATAACAAGTTGTTCCTGGCAGGTGCTGCAGGCGGCCTGGTGGTCACGGCGGCGCTCTACATCCCGCTCTATGTCCTGCTGCCTGGACAGTACATCGATGATTGGATGCAGGTGCCTGCACTACTGGGGCCCTTGTGCTGGCTGGCCGCTGCCGGGCTGCTGGTTGGGACCGGATATCTGGCGGCGCGCTGGGTCAAGGCGGGCTCGCGCTGGCAGGCCAGCCTGATCGGCGCGCTGGCGGGCAGTGTGGCAGTGCTGATTGCCTTTGTGGGGCTTGGCGCGGGAGCGGCAGGCGTGCTGGGGGCCAGGCCGATCCTCGATTGGGGGTATCGACCCGCCAACGACCACCTGCACCTGATGCAAATCGGGGTTGACAGCCTGTTGGGCATGATGGTCTGGAACTATCGCGTGCTGTGGGCAAGCATCCTGGCCGGAGTGGGGCTGGGGGCGCTGGGTGGCATGGTCTTTGGACCGGTTGAAAATCAACCGGATAACGATAACCTGCTGCGAGGCGCAAGGCTGCTGTTAAACCTGGCCCTGGTGGGAGCATCGACGGCGCTGACCATCCATATCCCGATGCTCACGCGGGCAGAGCCGGTGGTGAGGCAGGTGTGGCAGATCGTGGTCGATGCGCCGGACCGCCCGCTCAACTTCGAGCCGGCCGTCGTGACCTTGTGGCCCATCGGCAGCTCGCTGGCTGCATTCGTGCTTGCGCTTGGGGCGCGGTATGTCATTCAGTGGGCCGATGCCCGCTCCGAGGATGCCGGGCGGCTCGTCATCGCCCGCACATCCGGCGTGATGCTGGCTGCCTGGACGCCGATTATGGCCCTCTTCCTGTTGTGGCTCACGCCCGAGATGATCTCATCACTCACACTGCGTCCTTTGCTGCTGGCTGGTGCCGCGGTTGGCGCGGTTTTGAGCCTGCTGTACGCGCTCGATGTCCTGCGTGCCGGCCGCCGTCTCGATGAGAGAGGAATGGCACGCCCGCTGTCCTGGCAGATCGGTGGGGCTGCCCTGGCTGTGCTGATCCTGGCAGCCTTCACGATGCTGTTTCTTCTGCCTGGCTTGAACGGTATGGCCCGGTCCACGAGTTTGGGAATCTATCACAGTGCGTGGTTGCAATTGGACCTTACGAAGCCACTGGAGCGTTTTCCGTATTTTCTGCCTCTTGGTGTGACGCCATTCGGTCCAGGAGATAATGCCTTTGCATACTATTTCTCATGGTTCGATCAGTATGGGGCGCTGAAGACTGTCACGGGGTTAGCAGGGGGTGTGCTGTCGTATTGGCTGCTGAAGAAGTCGGCCGTATGGAAGGCCACTGAGGCGCTGTCGCTGCAGTGGGGACAGCTGGTGCGGACGGCAGCAGGATCGCTACTGGGGATGATTCTGATTATCTCGTTCGCTACTACTCTGCCAGGGACAGCGGCAACATCTATGATGACTGTGCTGTTTAGCTCTACCGGTTTTGAGATGTTCAGAGAGCGTGGCGGATTACCTGATATACAGATGTATGGCGATTATGCCCCGCCATTATGGCCGCTCTCCTATTACGGGGAGGATGTGGCGGAACCTCCTCAGCGTGCGCTCCCCAGTGATGAAGAGCTTGCCCGGTGGGCACAGCAGGCAGGTCAGACGGTTGCGGAGGTACGCGCCCAGATACTTGCACGGTATGAACGCGAGGGACAGGAGCGCGGCCTGCTCTATCGTCTGCGGGGCTCCTATCGGCAGCAGTATTTCCAGTCTGTTGCCTACCCGATCATCATGTTGATATTGAGCGGGCTCGTATGGCTGGTGGTCATGGGGATCGATTTCCTGGCGTGGCGGCGTGCTCGCGTGTTGGCCCAACAACTGGGCGAACAAGAGCAGCCGGCGTCATCGTGATACAATGAGCCTATGACCCCTATCAAAGTCGTATTGGTCGACGATCACCATGTGGTTCGCCGTGGGCTGAACAGCTTCTTGAGTGCCTTTGATGACATCGAGATCATCGGGGAGGCTGCCGGCGGCGAGGAGGCGCTTGCGCGCATCGCGCAGTGGCTTCCGGATGTGGCGGTCGTCGACCTGCTGCTGCCGGGCGGCATCGATGGCATCGAGACTGCCCGGCACATCCGCGCCGCCAGCCCACACACGAAGATCGTCATGCTGACCGCCTATGGCGACCAGGCCCGGGTGATCGGTGCTCTGCGGGCCGGGGCAATCGGCTATGTCAAGAAAGACTCCGAGCCCGAGACGCTCCTCATGGCGATCCGAGCGGCCGCCAACGAGCAGTCTGTGCTCGAACCGTCCATCGCGGGCATCATCCTGCGTGACCTTACCGATGGCCCCGGCGCCGAAGACCCTCTCAGCGAGCGGGAGCTGGAAGTGCTGAAGCTGCTGGCCCACGGCCACACCAATGCGGAGATTGCCTCTCTGCTCATCATCGGCGAAGAGACTGTCAAGACGCATGTGGGCAATATCCTCTCCAAGCTGCATATCAAGCATCGCATGCAGGCCGTCATCCGAGGGCTGAAGAAGGGGTTGCTATCGCTGGACGACATCGATGTATGAGCTTGCTGCGATTGGCGGGTTCGGATATCAGCCCGCCACCCCCTCGATTTCCTTACTGCCTTCGATGCATTTCCAGGGCTTAGTCACTCAGGTTGAGCCTTGGAAACGCAAGTTTCTAGGCTAGAAACTTATTTTTCTAGCCTGGAAATTTTGATTTCCTTAGCTGTTTCGAGGCAGATACAGTAAGCCAATGTGTCCATTACTTGGCGGAAAGGTGCTCTTTCCTACTGAGGTAGCGCCCCGATCCCGTGAGGATTGTGACCCTGTCCCATAATAATCCAGCCCGCTTCCCATCAGGCTTTCGTAGATGCTACCGGCTGTGTGAGCCCATACTGCTGCGCTGGTTACGGATGGGTATCCATCCGTCGATATTCATCCGTAACCCATACTAGCCGGATTTTTGAGCATTACCAATTAAGCTCAATAGACAGGTAGGCCAGGCTCCGGTCTGCGAACTATCGTAATGGTTCACTGTCATTCCCGCGTAGGCGGGAATGACAGGATTGGCGAGGGGTGCGCTTAAATGCCTCGATGCTATCAACCACGTTGTTGCCACATGCTATTCCAATTTGAAGCGATTGCCCTGACTGAGCGGCAAATCGATAGTAGTGGCTGCTCAGGCTGAGATACAATCACTGAACTCTCTCTTTCTGGAAAGTGCAGCCGAGAGGAGTGGTCTATGAGCAAAAGCTCACCAATGTGAAATGAAAACAGCAGCAGGTGATTGTGGCGTATGGATTCCCGCTTTCGCGGGAATGACAGAATTGACGAAGGCCGGTTATGTTGAGGCTTGTGATAGCAGTAAGCACATACAAAGACCAAAGCTTTTAACTCGTTGCTCGTGCCTCATTGCTCGTTGCTATTTTCAAAGGAGATCTCTATGAGCCGGCCACAATCGCCTGATGTGCCTGCATTCCGGCGGGCGATGGGGTTGTTTGCAACAGGTGTTACCGTGGTGGCGACGACCACGCCGCAAGGTGAACCCATTTGTATGATTGCCAATGCAGTGGCATCGCTGTCACTGGACCCGATGCTGCTGTTGGTGTGTGTCGATAAGCGGGCCAATATGGCATCGCACATCTTGCAGGCTCCGGGCTTCTCGATCTGTATCCTGAGTGCGGAACAGGAGGCCCTTTCTGATTACTTCGCCGGGCGCTGGAGAGGTGAGCCACCGCCTTTTGTTCTCAAAGAATGGATCGGTGGGCCGCTGCTGGGAGGTTGCATAGCAGGCATAGGATGTGAGAAGGTCCAGGTGTATGAAGGCGGCGATCATTGGATTGTGATTGGGCAGGTCACTGCGCTCCACAGCCAAGACAGTCTACCTGATCCCCTGATCTTCTATGGCCGTCGATACAGGTATCTTGCATCTGCCTGACATGTTTTGCGTGCACACAGCCTGTGACTGTGCTTTACAAGAAGGCAGAAATCCACGTACAATGGGGTATTACTCTGCCATTACCGCAAGAGATTTCCTGTTGAGCTAAACAACTCTATCAACCATAAGACAGCCATATTCACAAGAGGGGATCCTCTTGACATCTAGTGAAGGAGGTGATGCGTTTCTGTCCGCTAAAATTTGTTGTGCGTTTTATGTATGACCGTTTGGTCCAAAACTAGAAGGAGGAAAGGATGTCTAAGAAACGATATTGGCTTCTGCTGCCGGCCCTGATCCTGGTGGTTGCTTTCACCGCCTGCATTCAGGGAGCGGGGCCGTCCGCCGCTACCAAGGAAGTGATCATCGGCACGACCGACCAGCTCGACAGTCTGGACCCTGCCGATGCCTATGCCACTCATGACTGGGAGATCATCCGCAATACCAACCCTGGGCTGATCGTCTATCAGCCCGGCACGGCTGATATGGTTCCCGGTGTGGCGGAGGGTGACCCTGAGATCAGCGATGATGGTTTGACCTATACCTTCACGATCTCTGATGGTTGGAAGTACCCTGACGGCTCCGAGTTGGTAGCTGGTGACTTTGTTCGTGGCATCAACCGCTCGCTGACCATGGAGGGTGATGTTTCATTCCTGGTCTCGACCTATGTCGAGAGTGTCGAGGCGCCGGATGACAAGACCGTTGTCTTTCACCTGAAGGCCAAGCGTGGCGACTTCATACAGATCGTCTCTGCTACGCCCTATGGCCCGCTCCAGGAAGGCCAATTCCCTGATGATGAGCTGGTCAAGTTCCCGGAGACGCTTTCTGGTGTTGGCCCCTGGCAGCTCACTTCCTACAAGGAGAACGAGCAGGCTGTGCTGGAGCGCAATCCGAACTACAAGATGGGCTTCTCAGAGAGCGCACCTGACCGTGTGATCATCCGTTACTTCTCCGACCCAACGCAGATGGCATTGGCTGTTGAGAAGGGGGATATTGACATAGCCTGGCGTATCCTCGGCCCGATTGAGACGGCTCGTCTCTCGACGGTTGAGGGGCTGACTGCCGACAACACGGGCGGCGGTGGTATCCGTTTCTTGTCAATCAACCACGACATGGAGCCATTCACCGACAAGAACGTGCGTAAGGCGCTTGCCTACCTGGTCGACCGTGACGAGATTGTCGACCGTGTGATGCAGGGTGCCGTTGAGCCTTTGTATTCAATCGATCCGCCTGGATTCCTGGGCTCGAACGAAGCCTTCCGCGATATGTATGGGGGTTCGCCCGATGTGGCAAAGGCAGAGGAACTGCTGGCAGCGTCCGGTTACAGCGCGGACAGCCCAGTCGAGTTCGACCTGTGGTATCCACCTGAGCACTACGGCGCGCAGGCCGCCCAGATCTTCGAGGTGCTGAAGGAGCAGTTCGAGAAGTCCTCGATGGTCAAGGTCACCCTCCAGACACAGGAGTGGAGCACCTACATCAAGGCGCTTACCAACGGCGAGTATCCCATTGGGTATCTGGGCTGGTTCTTCGACTATCCTGACAGCAGCAATTACCTCGATCCGTTTGCGCAGACTGACTTCGCTGCGGGTATGGGTATCTTCTACAGCAACCCAGACATGGATCAGTATCTGGCTGATGCTGCTGCCAGCACCGATCCGGCGGAGCGCGCCGATCTGTATGTCGAAGCGCAGAACCTGTTTGCCGAGGACGCTGTATGCATCCCGCTGGTCTTCGAGGCTGAATATGCAGTCTACCGCAGTGATAGTGTGGGTAAAATCGTCATCGGCCCGGCGCTTGTCTTCCAGTACGAGCTAATCGAGCTGAAGTAGATTGCCATCGTAGGATATTTCGTCGGGCGTGCAAGCGGCACGCCCGACGATTTTTCGGTAGAATGGTATCTGTTCTGCATTCCTCGCGTCTGCTTCCGATGTCTTCTCTGCAAAAAATCGGTAAGCCTTTCCGCTGGAATCGGTGCGGTTCAATATGCAACATAGCGGCCTTGTGGGCTGTACCGGCCTACAATAACACCCCGCAAGGGCGCAGCACTATCAGGGGACGAAAGTTATGACCGTTTCTCCACTAGCCGGAGTATGCTTCAGCTCACTGGGGGTGGCGCTTCTTTTCTTGCTTTACGCATTCCTCCGGGGCAGCAAAGGGCTGCGAAGTTACATCGTGACCCGTGTCTTGTTGACGCTGCCAATGGTTCTCATTTTGGTTACCATTATTTTCTTTGTTATGCGGGTGATTCCCGGCGATCCGGTCACCAGCGAGCTGGGGCCACGCGCGAGCGAGGCTGTCCGCGAGCAGATGCGGGAGCAGCTTGGCCTCAACCAGCCGATCTGGGTGCAGTATTTCCAGTATCTCAGTGGTATCGTCCGGCTCGATCTGGGCACATCGCTGATTTTCGGCAACCGGCCCATCGTGGATGAGCTGAGCGAGCGGCTACCGGCCACGTTAGAGTTGATCATTCCCTCGGCTGCTCTGGCTATAGGACTCGGTGTGCTGGCAGGCACCTTTGCTGCCGAGCATCGCAAGCAGTGGCCGGATTACCTGCTGCGATTGTTCAGCGTTGTTGTCTATTCGATACCTGTGTTCTGGCTGGGGCTGATCTTCCAGGTGACGCTTGGCCTTGGGTTGGGCATCTTCCCGATTGCCGGCCGGATCGATCCGATCATCGATATATCTCTTCAGCGCCACACGAACATCCTGATCATCGATTCGCTCATTTCCGGCAACTGGCCCGCTTTGCTAAGTGCGCTGCACTACCTGGTCCTGCCGACGCTGACATTAGCGCTGATTTTGGTGGGTGTGTTCATCCGTCTCAGCCGGATCAATGTCATCGAGACGCTGGTGCAGGACTACATCACGGCGGCGCGCGCGCGGGGCATTCTGGAACGGGTGGTGGTATACCGCCATGCTTTGTCCAATGCCCTGATCCCGGTAGTCACGCTGATCGGGCTGCAATTCTCTGTTCTGTTGGCCGGCGCGGTTCTCACCGAGACGACATTCAGCTGGCCCGGGATGGGACAGTACCTGGTTCAGCGCATCGGCCAGCGCGATTATACGGCTGTGCAAAGTGCAATCACAGTGTTTGCGATGTCGGTTGCCGTCATCAGCATGATAACAGACATCATTTACGCTTTTCTCGATCCTCGCGTGCAGTACTAAAGTGATAGGTGATACATAACGAGTAAAACGAAAAGAGCAAGATGCAAAACGTGCTAACTGCCATTTGCAAACGCGCCAGAATGCCCAAGCCCTTTGGCCTTTGACTGTGAACTGTAAGTTGTAAACTGTGAACTAAAACTCAGCACTATTTTCAAGGAAATTGCGTTATGGCAGATGTAGCAGCTACCGATAGCATTCCCCAGTGGCAGCGTGACCTGGACAATGTTGGCTTTGTGCGCCGGCTGCTGCTGGCACGCAAGTGGTATGGGGCAGATTGGTGGTTCGTAGTCATCAGTGGCATTTTACTGCTGTTCATTTTTAGCATGGCATTTTTCCCTCGCCTTTACGCTCCCTATGACCCTCATCAAGAAGTTGGGCCTTCGCTGGTGCCGCCCGGTCAGGTTCCACCTTCCTTTGTCCTGGTCGGTAAAGAGAATGGGATTCTTGATCTGGATGCCTTGACCGAGGGGGTTAAGTTGGGGATTGTGCGCGGCAGTGAGTCTACCCAGGTGCTGCGCGATGTTGTTGCCCGGCGCGAAGCCGAATTGGATACTGCGGGACAGACCGTCCGCCTGCGGCCGCAGCTCGAACGCTATGACACCATTGAGGAAGCTTTGGCGGATGTTACGGCAGGGGAAATCGATGTTGCCATTGGCCTGCGTGAGGAGATCGAGCCGCTTTTGCCGGAGCACGCCGATCTGGTCGTAGGCCAGTCTCTGAGCGGTGCAATTCAGGAAGCTTTTATGCTTGGCACGAACCAGTTAGGGCAGGATATGCTCAGCCGCGTTGTGTGGGGAACGCGGACTGCGCTGCTGGTTGGTTTCTCGGCAGCGATAGTTTCTCTGTTCCTGGGTGTTCCCCTGGGACTGATCGCCGGTTTCTGGTCCGGCAGGCTTGAGCGGCTGATGACACTCGTCATGGACAGCCTGTATTCCTTCCCCGGTTTGATCCTGGCCATTGCCATCACCTCGGTGCTGGGACCTGGCATCTTCAACGTCGTCGTAGCGATTGCCGTCCTGTACATCCCAACGTACTATCGCATTGCGCGCGGACAGACATTATCTGTCAAGGAGGAGTTGTACGTCGAGGCAGCCCGCAGCCTGGGCGTGCGGCCTTCTGGTATCCTTCTCCAATACATACTGCCCAATGTTGTGCCTTCCCTGGTTGTTATCTTTTCGGTTAATGTAGCCGACGCTATTCTGACCGAAGCAGGTTTGAGCTTCCTGGGGTTGGGACTGCCCCCCACTATCCCGGACTGGGGGATCGACCTGGCGCTGGGGCAGAACTACATGCGTGAGGCTTCTTGGCTGATTACCTATCCCGGCCTGATGATCATGCTGGTGACGCTCGGCTTTAGCATGTTGGGCGAGAGCCTGTCCGAAATCCTCAATCCACGCCTGGCGGAGAGTTAAACCATGCCCGATGATAATGTGATCCGTGCCGAGAACCTGTCGGTGCAGTATAAGACCCGTGCAGGGTGGGTCAGCGCAGTTGACGATGTGTCACTTGAGATCCGCCGTGGTGAGATATTGGGGTTGGTGGGCGAAAGCGGCTGTGGGAAAAGTACACTTGGGAAAGCTCTGATGCGCCTGATTCGTCACCCGGCACGTATCACCAACGGCCACATTTGGTTTCAGGGCATCGACTTGATGACACTTTCGGATAATGAGATGCGCCAGTTTCGCGGCCGAAACATTGGCATGATCTTCCAGGACCCAATGACCTCGCTGAACCCGATCCAGCGCGTGGTGGAGCATTTGATCGAGACGATCCGGACACATGAGCCAGCCGTCAGCGATGAGGATGCCCATGCTCGGGCTGCAGATCTGGTAGATCGGCTGGGGATTTCTGCCAATCGCCTGGATGACTATCCTCACCAGCTGTCGGGTGGAATGCGTCAGCGGGTGATGATCAGCCTGGCTCTGGCGCTGAATGCCGATTTGATCATCGCGGATGAGGCCACCACCTCGCTGGATGTGATCGTCGAAGCCCAATTCGTCGAGCTGTTGCAGCAGCTTTGCCGCGATCTTGACCTGGCTATCTTGATGATCACACACAACATTGGCCTGGTGGCGGAGGTTGCCGATCGCGTGGCCGTCATGTATGCGGGGCGTATGGCAGAGATGGGAAGCGCCTGCGATGTCTTCAAAGAGCCGCTGCATCCTTACACACAAGGGCTTCTCAAGGCAGTGCCCAACATCCACCTGGAAGAAGATGAGCTTTACAAGATGGAGGGCTCTCCTCCCGATTTGGTCAGCCCGCCGCCTGCCTGCCGCTTCCACCCGCGCTGCCCTCATATGATGCCCGTTTGCTCGAAAGTGCAGCCGGACTTTGAGACTGCACGCGGGGATCATCGAACCGCCTGCTGGCTTTACCAGGATGTTCCGGCAGAATATCAGGATGTGCGCGAGGGATCGAAGGCATGAGCGACAATATACATGATCATATTATCGAAGTTCGCGACCTCAAGAAGTATTTCCCGGTGAAACGAGACTTGCTGTCATCGCTGATGGGGGTGCCGCAGCAGTGGGTGCGGGCTGTGGATGACGTCAGCTTCACTATCCGCCGGGGCGAGGTGTTTGGGCTGGCTGGCGAAAGCGGCAGCGGTAAAACGACTGTTGGGAGACTGGTCTTGCGCCTGCTTGAGCCATCCGAAGGCCAAATTATCTTCGATGATGCCGATCTCTCCACTTATTCGCCCGAGGCCCTGCGCCAGCTGCGCAGCAGGATGCAAGTCATCTTCCAGGACCCGTTTGCGTCGCTCAACCCGCGTATGCGGATAGGCGAGGGGATTGGACATGGCTACAAGATTCACATCCCGTCTTCTGCCTCAGAGCGCCGCAAGGCTGTCGAGGAGATCATGGAGCATGTTGGGCTGACCCCTGCTGCTCAGTTGTATAACAAGTTTCCACACCAGCTTTCGGGCGGCCAGCGCCAGCGGGCGGTGATCGCACGGGCCCTGGTGACCCGGCCAGAGCTGATTGTTGCTGACGAGCCGATTGCCATGGCCGATGTCTCGGTGCGAGCACTTCTGCTTGATTTGATGATCCGGTTGAAGCAAGAATTCAACTTGACCTACCTCTTCATCACTCACGATCTGGCAACGGCCAAGTACATATGCGATCGGATTGGCATCATGTACCTGGGTAAAATGGCCGAGATCGGTGATTTGCACGATGTTTACAAATCTCCAGCTCATCCCTACACCGAGGCCTTGCTGGCTGCTGTGCCGGTGCCCGATCCCACCGATCGTCGCGAAAAGCATCTGCCAACGGGCGAAATTCCCAACCCGATCAATCCGCCGTCCGGCTGTCGTTTTCACCCGCGCTGTCCCATTGCCCAGCAGGTTTGTCAGGAGATCGAACCGGAGCTGCGTCCGGTTGAGGGCAACCCTGATCACCTGGCTTCTTGCCACTTGCGAACAGGTGATTATCAGCATCTGGCACCATCGGCATAATAGATGCCTCAAGTAGTGCCGCTGTAGATGATGGGCAAGATATCATTTGGGTGTGTTTCAAACAGGTTGGCTGCAACCTCCCGGAGGTTTTCTTCATGCTGGGCCAAACTGAATTCACACAACCTCCGGGAGGTTTTCAACTGAAATGAAACGCACCCATATTATTTGAGGACAGTGGTCTTTGAAGCCGGCCACGCGCTAGAATCAACGAGCAACGCATACCAATATTCCTGGGGGCTGCAAGATGAATTTCCCGTCTTTTTACGATCCCACCAAAGTTGGGACCCTCTACGTTCCCGATGTTGCTGGAGCGATCCGCGCCGGGCAGGCTGCCGGGTTCGGGCCGGCAGACGAGGACAAAAAGCGCGTCGTGCTTGTCCTGGTTGATGCCCAGGTCGATTTCATCCATGCGGATGGCGCTCTGAGTGTGCCTGGGGCCGTCGATGATACACACCGTACCATCGAGTGGCTGCTGAGCAACACCGGCCAGGTGACCACTATCGTCGCCTCTTTGGATACCCACGTGCCTTTGCAGATCTTCTACCCGACATGGTGGGTTGATGTGTCCGGCCGGCATCCGGAGCCTTTCACCCCGATTACTGCTGCCGAGGTAGAGCGGGGCGCCTGGATGCCCGTCGAAGAGCCGGAGTGGTCTCGTCAGTATGTTCATCGTCTTGAAGAACAGGCCAAGAAGACCCTGATGATCTGGCCCTATCACACCATGGTCGGCACGCCTGGCCATGCGATCACGCCTGCGCTTTATGAGGCGGTGGCCTACCATTCGGCGGCACGTGCGACCCAGCCGGTCTTCTTGGTCAAGGGATCGATTTCCAGGACCGAGCACTATTCCATCCTGGAGCCGGAGGTTAAGGTGAAGGGCGAGCCTTTAGGTGATCTGAATATCCCCCTCCTTGAAATGCTCTCCACCTACGATCTGATCTATGTGGCAGGGCAGGCCAAGAGCCATTGTGTCCTGGAGACGGTGACCAGCCTCTATCATTACTTTGCCGATCATGCGCCGGAAAAGATCAATCGCTGGCGTTTCCTGGAGGACTGTACTTCCTCGGTCGCTCACCCTGGGATCGACTTCGATGCGCTTGCAGATGAGGAATTGGAGAAGTATCGCCAGCAAGGAATGCAGATGGTGAAGTCTACCGATCCGGTGGGCTGAGGTTGTTGCATATGGGTGTGTGACGGCATGTGTCTCGCGGCTACCTTCAATTAAACACTGTGATACAATAGTGTTTCCGGCTTGTTCTACGCAGCTTATTTCATCTGTGAGGGGAAATTATGGGTAAGAAACAGCGTGCCGTAGCCTTCTTTACCGATAGCACATCCAGTATGCCTGCCGATCTGGTTGAGCAGTACGACATTGGGGTTATCCCGATGCATATCATCTGGGGACATGAGGATATGCTCGATGGGGTGGAAATCACGACCGAGCAGTTCTACAACCGCCTGCCCAGAGATCCGATTCACCCGAAGACCTCCCAACCCAATGCCAAGCAGTTTGCCGAGGCGATCCAGAAGGCTGCGAAGGCGGGAGCTAAAGAGGCGGTTATCATTGCAATCAGCACCAAATTGAGTAAGGCTTACGACTCTGCTGCTCAAGCCCAAAAGATGGTGGATATACCTGTCCATCTTCTCGATTCTAAATCCGCTGGAATGGCCACGGGTTGGCAATTGGTAGCGGCGGCGCGTACGCGGGATGCAGGGGGGGATATTGAGGCGATATTGGCGGCTGCTGAGAAGGCGCGCCAGCATATGTCGCTTCACCTGACTGTTGATACACTGGAATATCTTCACAAGGGTGGGCGTATCGGTGGCGCTGCTAAGCTGGTCGGTACGGCGCTCCAGCTCAAACCGCGATTGTATGTGAATCATCAGACAGGCATTATCGAGCCGGGCGAGAAGACTCGCACGCGCAAAAAGGCCATCGATAGTGTGTATGAGGCCTTCTTTGATACAATGGATACGACCAAACCCATGCATATTGCCGTTCACCACGCCGTGGCTGAGGAAGATGCTGGGATGTTGGCGGCTCGTATACGTGACGAGTACAATCCGCAAGAGCTGCTCGTCGTCGATCTACCTCCGGTGATCGGTGTGCATGTTGGACCAGGAGCATTGGGAATAGCCGGTTATTACGAAGACTGAAAGGGGAAATCTGCGTGGCTTCCTATACCCATCAAGATGTCCAGGCTGCCTTGAGTTCCCTGGGGCTGGATATCGATGTTCAGATTTTTGAGGCATCGACCGCTACAGCTCCTCAGGCTGCTGAGGCGATTGGCACGGAACTGGGGAGTATCGTCAAAAGCTTGTGCTTTACCGTGGATGGCGAGCCCATTTTGGTTCTGGCTGCCGGTGATCAACAGGTCGATACCCGCAAGCTGGCAGAGCTTCATGGGGTAGGGCGTAAGAAGGTGCGCATTGCTGATGCCGAAACGACGGTACAAGCCACCGGCTATGATGTGGGTGGTGTTGCTCCTGTGGGACATCCCCGGCCGCTTGCTATCTTGATCGATATGACACTTCAGCACTACGAAACCGTCTATGCGGCAGCCGGATCGCCGAATGCCATCTTCCCGATCTCGTTGGAGGAATTGGTACGGGTGACAGGTGGCCGGTTTGTAGATATAGCCAAAGAATAACTGCTCAGCACTTAATTCTTTCTGCTGTAGCTATGCGTGATACATAAAAGGGCAAATAGGTAAATATGGTAATTGCTCAGCTATGTATCATCACTTGGGAATAGGTAATGAGTGATGGACGATTAAAACGATAAATCGCTTGGGTGATGAGTTTTATTCACAGCTTCACAGCCAAAAGCTAACAGCTAACAGCCAATAGCCTGAAAGCTGATCGCTTGCCTATGTTTCGCTCTTTAAGACTTTGGATTAGAATAGAGCTTAGCGGTCTGTGGCTGCTGCTTGCTGGTGGAAAAGGAGGGTGTGGACAATGGTCGAAATGCTCATCGAAGCGGACGCTCTTGCTCCTAGAGCTTTTCACTCATTGCTCATGACTCATTGCTCATTGCTATTTTCAAAGGAGAATAGAACATGCCAAAGCGAATGCCAACGTGGATACGAATAGCATGGCGTGTGGGAATGATGGTGATTGTGTGTGGAATGCTGTCGGCCTGTAACCTGGGGTCGCCGGTTCCTTCAGATGGTTTCACTCTGACTCCAGATTACGGCATACCACAGGATTCCATGGGCTTGCCGCCAACGCCTACAGAGACCATGTTGTTCCAGGTGCCGCCAACTGCGACTCCTGAGCCTGAGTTGCTGCCGGCCGAAAAGCTAGGCCCCATCACCATCGATGGCACGACGCATCGCACACAGGAGCCGGTCACGGTGCGTGTTCAGGTTGGGCAGTCGGTCTCGACCGTCACTTGCACCTATTTGCTGCAGGATACCAACCAGACGACAGCGCTTGGCACGCCGACCACTCAGGTGATCAGTGTGGACATATCTGAACAGGTATACACTTTCACGCCGCAGGCTGCCGGGACCTATCAGGTGAACTGCACCGGTATTGCCCTGACGATCAGTGGTCAGCGTGCTGTGAGCGCTGCGGGGCTGCCTTTTGCCGTGGAGGCGAAGGGGTAAAGATCCTTTTACGGATAAAGCCTATAGTTACTCAGAATACTGTGGCGGCTGGAGACACTTCCTCGCTGCAGTATTCTGTAGCTTTTGGGTTGTCGATGAGGCGGCCGCACAGGCAGTAGCAGTTAACCCACCTTAGCAGGTTGAGTGGAAGACACCTCCCACACGTTTTCCTTGTTCCATCAACTTATTGAACAGCGCCACTGCTTGCTGAGTTTCCTCGATGTGATATGCAATCCCTTTCGCACGAAGCAGTTGTACCGTCTCTGGGCAGGTGTGAAGCATGAGATTCATTCCCTTCGAAAGGATCACGACATCAACATCCTGATCCAGGATTTCCTGGATGTCGTCGGGTTGAATGCCCGGCTGGTGCTGTGTGTCTGTAAGTGCCCAATTCCACTCTTTTGCACCGCCCGGCCAGACTTTGCAATGGGCGTATGTACCGGTTAGGGGGAAAGATCACAATTCACCGCAGACGCTGAGGTTTCCTTTTTGTTTTTCTCTGTGTCCTCTGCGCCCCTGGTATGAAAATAGATTGGGCGAAGCGTCAGTGTGCGCAC
>JAFGMS010000313.1 GCA_016927375.1 Anaerolineae bacterium | reverse complement strand
GTGGAACGGCTCGATGATCTCGACGATCAGCCTGACCAGGCTGGTGGGCGTGAAGAACTCGCCGCCGCGCTGGCCCTCGGCCATGGCGAAATTGCCCAGGAAGTACTCGTAGACCTTGCCGAAGACGTCACCCCCGGCGTCCATCGGGATGTTGTTGAAGGTACGCAGCAGCGTCACCAGCAGGGCGTTATCGAAGCGGTTGTAGGTCTTGGGCAGCACATCCTTGAGGGCGCTGTTCTCTTGCTCGATCAGCTTCATGGCTTCATTGAGCGCCTTCCCGATGTCGGCGCTCTCGGGCAGCTCGTTCAGGTAGGCGTAGCGGGCCTTCTCGGGTAGATACATTGCGCCCTGGGCCTGGTAAGCCTCCTTCGATGGGCCGCCGCGCCTGGCGGAATACTGGCCCGAGAGGAACTCAGAAGCCTGCTCGAAGCGGAAATCGGCGTACTTAAGGAAGATCAACCCCAGGACGGGGACGGAGTATTCACTGGCACGCAGCCGGGAGTTGGCACGCAACTGGTCGGCGGCCTCCCACAATCGGCGCTGGAATTCGGAGTTGTTGCTGGCCATGCGGTGGGTCCTTGGTGTGTGATGGTGGATCGATGACGATGTTGGCTGGGACGGATGGTGTTGACTGGGGATGATTGTAGTCCGGTTAGGGGGGAGGGCCAAGTTGCTACTCCCCTACTCCTGGCTCACGGATACCCTGACTTTGACACCAAGCGCTTTGACCACCTCTGTCAGGCGGCTTAGGCTGGCAGACCGGTATTCTGTTGCCTCGTAACGCTGCACCTGCTGCTCCTTCAGACCTAAGCGCTCGGCGAGTGCCTTTTGCGTCATGCCCGTTGCGATCCGGGCTTGAATGAGCACATCTGCCAGATCGTCAAACGAACCGACTTCAAGCGCCTGACGCTGACCGGATGTCAACGCTTCATATTCATCCAACTGCTCCCGCAGCTCATCATACTGACTCTGAAGAGCATCCTTCGTCGCCTGAGCCAACAGTGGATGTTTGCCGGCTGATTGTGCCGCCGATTCATCCAGCGCGCGCTTGAACTTATCTGCCTGTGCCTTTGTAATACGATACTGCCTCTCGTTTCTGATCATGTTCACAGCTCTCCTAGATCCAAAGCAATGATGCCCTTTCGATGGCCCTCCCTGTCTATCTGGAAGAAGTCCAGGAAGATGGCATCAGCGGATGCCATTTCCGAAGCAGGAAACAGCTCGCCCTTGAACTTCTCTTTCTGAGCCGCTCGCCTGTCCTCGAAGCTAAACAGTACCGGCTCAATCGCATACAGCAGATCGATATCGACGCCCTCCGGATCCCAACAGGCATCGAAATCTCCGGGCACCTCTTTCGATGTCACAAAGCTGCCATTCACATAGACCGTCTTGCAGCCCGCAGCTTTGAGTGAATCTACAGCCACCTTCAAGCCCTGAATCAGCTCCTGACGATAAGGCGAAACGCCAAAACGCTCGACGAATTCCTGCCAGGTAGCCCAGTGTACACCTGGCGGTAAGTTACCGTTCGATGTGAATTCAGGTATCATCAACACAACTATATCATTGCGTTGGAATAGCGTCAAGAGGAGGTAGATCCTGTGGAACCTGGACCGTGCCTATCAAAACTTGCGGCAAATGGGATGGTTATCTCGTTCGCGAACTTCTGATAAAAGTCGTTACCCGATCCCCCTACCCCATCACGGCTCAGCCAGGTGTGCAGCTTACCGGCTCAAGTGGGCAAGGAGCATCCGGGCAGCATTGACAGCGGGCAAGTCGTCGACATGCCTTAAGTCGAAGTCAAGTTCATCGGCCATGTCCAGCAGCACCTGCGTCAGCGGCGACGAGCGAACCAGCACTTGCGACGGAATCCAGCCCAGCTTACCAAAGAGGGCAACCGTCTTCCAGGCAACCAGGCCCCACATCGCTTCGAGGGTTGTGATAGGGTGTAGGAGTTCCTGGCCGAGGATCAACCCGGTTGACGCATTGACTGCCAGCAGCATGTAGACACAGGGCATGCGCTTATCGTGCCCCGGCGATTGCATCGGCATGCGGAATAAGTCCAGCTCCAGGCTGAAGGCACCATGCGGAAACCGTCTCACTCTCTCCAGCAGGGGAATATCCATCATGATCTGCACCGGCATATCGAGCGGTTGGGCAATGTGACGCACCTGATCTGACCAGCAGCCTGAGGCATCCTGTACGCGCACGAGATACTGGTGTTCCCCAGATTGGGCTAAACGCTCTGGTTGATTGCGGTACTCGGTGATGACTTCCCCGGCCTGCTCCAGTACACAGGCGAGGAAAGTCACTTCGTCTACCTCCAGAAACCAGGGATGATAGCCCGGCCAGACACTGCGAAACAGCGGCCAACTATCCGGCTCCCCAAAGACTTGTCCCAGTTGGCTCACAATGGCAGTGTCTCTTGGGTACTGCTGATCCTTTGATGTAAAGGTCAGCTGGAGCTGGGGGAATTCCATAATCCGCTCCGGGTAATGAGGCGATGGTTCCCGGCGGCAGTACAACAAACCATGCAGACCCTGAGCGCCTCGGTAGACGGTGATTTCCGCGCTTTGGCCGAAGCTGACAAAGCCCAATTCGCCCGAGGCTGCATCCTCCACCCCAAAGATGGGTGCATCAACCATCCCCTGCCAGGGAGACAGAGCTTTGATCCGAACCGCTGCATCATAGAGTTTTTGCCATGCATCAAGGTCCGACACAGCATTTTCAGCCATCAGATTTCCCCTACCCCAGTGACTATCTTTCTCTAAAAAAGACGGGCACAGCGGGAGGACGTTTTTTTGCAGCGCTTGATCCAGGCTGTACCCTTTTTATGTATGCTCCCGACCAGCTGCCTGTAGTATTGTAGAGTGTCTCAAGTTGATCGGGCAGAGTTGCACCCATGAGCATTCCCAAACCACTCTCC
>JAFGMS010000312.1 GCA_016927375.1 Anaerolineae bacterium | reverse complement strand
GGCATCGAATGGACGGGCGGCAGTACGGCGGAGGGGTACGTGCAGGTAGCAGCGAGTCACCCTGTTGGGCAGGGGATCGCCAATGAGACGTTGCAGTTCCACGGTGTGGCCGATCACTACCGCTTGGCCGGGGCAGAGGCGGTGGCCTGGCTGTTGAGTGATGCGGACACCAGGACAGATTTTCCGTCTGTGACGGTATACCGTTATGGCCGTGGTCAGGCGGCCCTGTGGGCATTCGACCTGGCGCGCAGTGTGGCTTACACGCGACAGGGCAATCCGGCCTGGGCCGGTCAAGAACGGGATGGCGAAGAGAGAATTCGCGCCTCTGATATGTTCAAGGGTTGGGTTGACCTAGATCGCATCGCCATTCCTCAGGCCGACGAGCAGCAGCGGTTGCTGGTAAACCTGTTATCGGTGATGAACCAGGAGAAGCGCCCATTGCCCAGGCTGTGGTACTTTCCTGGTGCAGCCGAGAGCGTGCTCGTTGCCACGGGTGACTCGCATTATAATCCGGCGTCTGCGATCGAGGATGTGTTGTCGCGTGTTGAACAACGTCAGGGGACTATGTCTATCTATTACGCCCCATTTCCCACCCAGAATCCACGACGCGCAGTCAAAAGGGCGGTGCTTGAGGCCGTCGATTTGCCGCTCATCGGTGATATTCTGGCGAGTCAATTTACTTCCCCTGGGCCATCACATGTTGCGGAATGGCGCGCGCGTGGCCACGAGTTTGCGCTGCATCCCTACGTAGACGAGGTGCTGGAAGAAGGCTGGCTCGACGCTTGGCAGGAATTTACTGGAGTTGGGTATGGTCCGGTGTCGCCTTCGGTGCGCACGCATCGGGTTCTGTGGACGGGTTGGGTGGAGACCGCGCGATATCAAGCCTCTCTCGGCATACGTATGAATCTCGACTACTATCATTGGGGCGCTGCCTTCCAGTATGCAGAAGGAAAATGGGCCAACGGCCATTTCACAGGCAGCGGTCGACCACTGAGATTTGTCGATGAACAGGGCAATATCCTGAATATTTACCAACAACTGACCCAGTTGACAGATGAGCAGCTCATCGATTTGCCGTGGGGTGAAGGCGCGAAAATGGGAGCGGAGAAAGCGCTTGAGGTGACTCAGGCTATGCTGGCTCGGAGCGTTGCTGGCAATTATTGCGCGATTGCCACTAACTTCCATGTTGACCCGTTTGCCTTTGGGGGTGAATGGGTCGCTGAAGCAGCGCGTTTGCTTGAGGGAACACTGGACTATGCAGCAGCACAGAATATTCCCATTTTGACCGCCGTCAAGTGGTTGGACTTCACCGAAACCAGAGATGGCGCGAACCTGGAAAACGTACAGTGGTATGCGTCTGGGCAGCGTGTGAGCTTCGAGTTGAGAACAACACGTGATCAGGATGCCGCATTGACTGTGATGATTCCTCAGCGACATAAAGAAATCGAATTGGTTCAGATCGAAATAGACGGTGTAGCTGTTGAGCACCGCAGACGAAACGTCGGCGGGATGGAATATGGTTGGGTTGTGGTTCCGGCAGGGTCTCACCAGATCGTGGCAACGTTTTCGTGATCGACTAGAGAATCGAAACAGAGGGTGGAAGCCAGTTGGTTGTCCTTGAGTTCTCTTGAGGTTCGGACGATCGTTGGTCGTCTGACACGTTTTCTGCTCCGTGTACTCGATGGCACGAGGATATCGAACGGCTGGTTTTTCTGCAAATGGCAGCAGTCTATCGCTAGTTATATTCATCGTTGAGGGTACTATGCTAAAAACTTCGAAACAGGTTGCCAAGTGGATACTGCGAATAGTCGAGTGCAAGCGGGTCTTTGCAGGTGTTTTGTTTTCATTCGTTGCTTTTTTACTCTTTTATAACTTGGGATGTAATCCGCGTCCTTGGCATGACGAAGGCGCGGCACTCTCTCTGGCTAAAACGCTAGCCGAGGAAGGTGTATATGCGGTGGGCACCTCAGAAGGGTATCAGACCTTTGGGCCGGTCCAAAGCGTTGGGCCAACAGTGGTGTTACCGGTTGCACTCTATTTCAGGTTTGCGGGTGTAGGGTTGCTCCAGGGGCGGATCATAGCAGCTAGTTATGCCTTACTTACAGTTTTTCTCTTTTATTTATGTGGCTTGAAGTTGTTCGGGTGGCGAGCTTCTGTCATTGCAGTGATTATGCTTTTGGCCTCTCCGACCGTCAACTTTGTTCTCTTTGGGCGCCAAGCTCTTGGCGAGGTGCCCGCGCTCGGATTTTTTCTTGCGGGATGGTTGACTTGGGCACGAGGAGTACATACCAGGCGTATTTGGCTTTATTTGCTTGCCGGGCTGCTCATAGGTGCGGCGATGATTACCAAGACACAATATGTAATTATGAGTTTTGGAACAGGCGCTACGCTTATCCTGCTTGATCTACTATATTACCGACAAAAGAATTTTGGAGGACTAGTGCTTATTGGACTGGTCGCTTCTATCTGCGTGGTCATTTGGTGGGGATGGCAGGTGGCTTATTTTGGTCTGGACACTTTCCAGGAAAATGTCAGCAAACTTGGCCAGCTCGCACAGAGCACGACAGGATTCCGTCTATCTATGACTCTGGATGCTCTTCAATATTTGCTGGGTTCATCTGGCCCTGTTTATTATTTCTGGATTTTTCCTGCTGTTTTGTATGTTGGGATCTTGTGTGCTAAACGGAATGAGAATGGTTTTATTCTTGCGTTTTTGCTTCTCTTCTCTTGTTTCTGGTTGGCCTATTATATTTTATGGATTATCCCTTGGCCGCACTATGTACTTGCACCTGTAGCAATTATGGCGCTTTTTGTTGCCAAGTTGTACAACGATATGCTTAGCGCCTTTATATCTTCCAGACGTGATTTTGGACGTGACTTATGGAAGATGGTTAGCCAGCCTAAAAACTTGTCGCCTTTCACCCCACAATTCCTGGCTTATTTAGGAACATTAGTAGCACTGATCACGATGGGTTTGCTAGTAATCAACCAAATGCAAAAGATCATTCGTACAGATGTACTCGATACAATTGGTGAACCGATAAATGTGGTTCGGGCCATACCTCAGATGCAATATCCAAGTCAGGTAGCTGCCTTTCTTGAGGAAAATGTAGACAAGAATGCCGTGATTGAGACTTGGGAACGCGAGCTAAGCATTCTTACAGATCATCGATATCATTTTCCAGATCAATCCCTTCTGGCACAAACTCACGCTGCGGTTTACCATGGCGGCCCTCGAGACTACAGTTTGGGAGCAGACTATTTTGATCGAGTTCGGCCATCCTATGTAGTCATAGGATTTTACGGAAGGCTTAACCAGATATACGATCTTGATTTCTTGACCAGGCATAGCACTCTTATAGCGACAATCGGCCAAGATGAGTGGCGTTATGATATTTATAAGCTTCTTGAAGCTGAATAAGAGTATTTGGGAGAGCCTTTCTTGAACGTAGAGGTCAATACGGGTAGTAGCCAGTGTCGCGAAGCACAAGATTGTGTATGCCTTGTGGAGATGACCGATTTGCTCTTTTTCGCTAATAGCTCGAGTTTTGACAGAATATGACGGGACAAAGAATGGTGGCTCTACTTGCGTAGAATCATCGCTGGTAGAAACTTGTGATATCTCAATCAGGAGTTTATAATCATGTGGCAGTTTAATAAATTCAGGACTTACGCAACCATAGCACATGAATTGCGCTCCCCTTCTATCAAGAGGGTGCTTGCGTCAGTCCTAACGATATAATCTTGGATGGCCGCGTTATCTTTGCCGATACGTGCTTGACCAAAGTGAGGTTATAGATTAATGACGCGCAAAGAACCCGTTCGTATATCCCGACGGACGTTACTCAAGGGCGGCATAACTTTGCTGACGACTTCAATACTAACGAGGTTTGCCCCAATCTACCAGCCGTTCTTGCAGGCTGCCATACAGGCAGATCGCAAGCGGATCTATATTGCACCTGATGATCACACCGACTATCTCTGGACGGCTGGCGAGGCTGAATACGAGCAGGCCTTTCTTGAAATGCTCGATTACTATCTTGACCAGGCAGACGCGACGGCGGGCAACTCCTCCGATTTTCAGAGTCGCTGGAACTGTGATGGCAGCTTATGGGTCTGGACTTACGAAAAAAATAGAACGTCTGAACAGTTCCAACGACTAATCGACCGGGTAAAAGATGGCCACATCAGTTTACCGCTCAACGCCCTGGTCGTTTGCCTGGGGGGCGCGCCGGCTGAGGCCGTGCTACGGGGCATGTATTATGCTGGGCAGATCGAGCGGCGTTACAACCTGCGCGTGCCAATCGCTGTTGCCATGGAAAATCAGACGTTGCCCTATGGCCTCGCTGCGTTGTGGGCTGGATCAGGTGCGAAGTACAGTTGGAAAGGTATTTGCAACTGTGCCACGCGGGTTCCTGCTGCCGGGGATCGCGAGCACGACATCTATTGGATGCAAGGGCCGGATAGTAGCCAGATACTGATGAAGTGGAATTCGATGCTGTACAGCAACGAGGGAATGGGGGGGTATGCCGAGGCGCGTTATCCCGCTGCAGTGGTCGAGTATGTAGATACTGATCCTAGCTTTATCGCTCGCTATCCCTATCGTGTCATTGGCGCTTTCGGTCAGGGCTGGGATGATTTTAAGACAATGGATCAATCCTTCATCGCTGCGGCGCAGAACAAGACAAATAGCAACCGCCGGGTGATCGTCTCCAACCAGCAGGATTTTTTCGAAGACTTTGAGTCGACCTATGGGACTGAGATTCCCTTTCAGACCTGTACCTTTGGCAACGAGTGGGACCTGTATTGTGCCTCTATGGCTGAAGTCTCAGCGTGTGTCAAACGTTCGACGGAAAAGCTGCGCGCTGCCGAGGCACTAGCCACGCTAGTTAACCTACAGCAAGCCGGGTTTATGGATGGCCGCCAAGTAGCGCGCGATCAGGCCTGGATGGATCTAGGGGTGTATTGGGAACATAACTGGACGGCCGACGGCCCCGTAAACCGTGCAACCCGTCGTGATTGGCAGCGTCGGCTGGCCAACGAGATCGAGGGCTATGTGGATGTCCTGTATGACGACGCGGTCAGCGCGTTGGGAGGGATGATCCAAAAGAATGGCACCAACCTGCGTTTTTATGCTTTCAACCCCCTGAGTTGGACCCGCACCGATGTCGCTGACATAGCTTATCCCGGTCCGGGGCCAGTGCATGTGATCGACCTAAACACTGGTGAAGAGACGCCCTCACAGCTCATCAGCCTTGATGGCCAGCAATACCTTCGTGTGTGGGCACAGGATGTGCCACCGGTCGGCTACAAGGTCTTTGAAGTGCAGTCGGGCGCCGGCCAAAGCTATACTGGCGGGCCGGATGCGAACGCTACAACGGGCTTGATCGAAAACAGCCACTATGCAGTAACTGTTGCGCCTCGGGGCGCGATTACCAGCTTGGTCGACAAGACACGGGACGACCGCGAGTTTGCTCAGAGCATCGGTGGCTACACAATCAATGATCTTGGGCCTAGTTCCGGTACGCTGACCGTGGAAAATCCTGGGCCGGTTTCGGTGACACTCAAAGCTATTGGATCCGCACCACTTGCCCATACCACGCGTATCACGTTGGTGCGAAACAGCGACCGCCTCATCATCCGCAATGAAATCACACAGAACTTTGGCGATACGTATACCTGGGCATTCGGCTTTGCGTTGGAGAATCCTGACGTCTGGCATGAGGAAGTGGGAGCCGTGATCCGAGCCAGGCTGCTGGCGAATGGCGGACACTATTCTCCGCGCAATGCGCGCTATGACTGGTTGACTCTGAATCATTTCGTCGATATGAACGGGAATGGTGATGTGGGCATCACCCTCTCTAACGCCGACTGCTACTTTATGAAGTTGGGAAACAGCACTGCAAGTAACCTGGACACGATAACGCCGCAGATTTCGCCACTTGCCGGTGGTCAGGTGGACGGGCCTGCACTGGGCATTTTTGACCAGGGTGGCGACACCCATTTTTTGCAACGCTTTGCCCTGCAGACGCACGCAGCGACCAATTTGGCTGCCGCCATGCGCTTTGCCCTGGAGCATCAAAACCCGTTGGTGACAGGGGAAGTCACGGGAGGCAGTGCTTATCCGGAAACGGCCTATTCGCTGCTCACGATCTCCAATCCTGATGTGTTGCTGTGGGCACTCAAGCCAGCCGATGATGGTATTGAACAAGGCATTGTTGCGCGCGTGTGGAACCTGGCTCCCAGCGCCGCTAATTTTTCATTGACCTTAACCCCCGGTTCGATTGCCCGGGCAAAGCACTTGACACACGTCGAAACACCCGTTGCCGATGCAACGGTGACTGATGGCGTACTCACTGAGTCCCTTACTGCGCAGCAACTCAAGACCTTTTCTTTGTTCCTCTCTGGTACGAATCTGCTGGAAGCGCCAACAAATGTCTCGGCCAGTAAAGGAACATACAGCGATCGAGTGCGAGTGACGTGGGATGGCGTCACTGTTGCCACTGGCTACGAAGTGTGGCGCAATACCGTCGCCGATCCAGGATCGGCGACAGCGATCGTGTCATTGCTTGCTGAAACGACTTACGATGATACCCTCGTAGTTGCTGGTCAAGTCTACTATTACTGGATCAAGGCCAGGAACGCTGACCAAATCAGTGCTTTGAGCGTCCCCGCAAGTGGTTGGGTGTCCACGCCGACAATGGATTATTATGCTTTTCTACCTGTCATACTGCGTTGGCTTAATCCAGGAAAATAACATCGTTTCACTGCGGGAGTAATATAATGCGCAAAGAACGTATTCGTGACTTGGCAATTTGGAAACTTGATAACTCTTTGGCGAAAAGCTTAGTGGTATTTATGTCTATAGCTGCAATATTGTGGTTTGCCATATATCATCAACCTTATTATCCTGTTGCCTGGCTAGATGAAGGGTTCGTATTGCAGGGTCCGATGAACCTGGTACGTTTCGGCACGTATGCAATGAGATCAACTGAGGGATAAGGAGCTTGTATGGAAACAAAAGCGTCTCTAACACAAGGTTCTGAGCAGGTGATTGTTATCGTGCCCACCTACAACGAGGCTGAGAATATTGTCCCCCTCGTCAGCCAGGTCTTTCAGCAAAAGGGCGTAGACCGCGTAGTGATCGTGGATGATTGCTCGCCCGATGGTACTGGTCAGGTCGCAGAGGGGATGGTTGCAAGGGAGCCAAACCGAGTCAGTGTGGTTCACAGAGCCGGCAAGTTGGGGCTTGGTACCGCTTATATTGCGGGCTTCCGAAGGGCGTTTGACTATGGTGCAACACGAGTGATAACGATGGATGCGGACTTCTCACACCAACCGAGCTATATTCCTGCAATGCTGCGTATGAGCAAAAGTTGTGATTTGGTGATCGGTAGTCGCTATGTTCCTGGCGGTGGCAGCCGGAATTGGGGGATCTCACGACGAGTTCTGAGTCGAAGCGCTAATGCGATCGCGCGTATCACCTTAGGCCTCGCCGCACACGATTGCACTGCGGGTTTCCGTTGTTATGATTCCGAGTTGTTACAGCTCATTGACCTGGATGTAATTCGCTCCAACGGCTATTCCTTTCTGGTCGAGATGCTCTTTTTGTGTCAGAAAACGGGTGCCAGTGTAGGAGAGGTTCCCATTATCTTTGAAGATCGCCACTTTGGTCGTTCCAAGATATCGTATATGGAGATTCTCAAAGCATGGCAAACTATTGTACGACTGTCTGCGCAGCGGTTGCGAGGGTGGTTGCATCCGGACTCCGTGAGGGAGGGGGTATGACAGACCGTATCGAGCGTCACGCTTCAGTCATATTGTTTGTTGTGTTAGCTATTGCCCTGATACTACGCTTGTGGAGCATTGATTTCGGGCTACCCTATGCATACCATATCGATGAGCGGAGCTACGTCGTTGGCGCGCTCAACTTAGGTCAGGGTGAGATCAATGGTTATCCCCAGCAAGTCGGGTTGGTGAATGTGTTGTTCGGTGAGTACGCTGCTTATTTTGTGGTGGGACGGTTGATTGGACTATTTGCGTCTACCCAGGACTTTGCCCGCTCTTATTATGTTGATCCCACGTTGTTCTACCTGCTGGGTCGGCTGACTAGCGCAGTGTTGGGTGTTGTGTCCTGCTGGACAGTCTATTTGCTGGGCGCAGAATTGCGCAATCGCGTGACCGGACTTGTAGCAGCGATGTTGGTGGCGGTTAACTTTCTACATGTGCGAGAGTCGCACTTTACTACACCTGATGTACCACAAGCGCTAGGTCTCACTGTAGTTCTCCTTCTCTGCCTGAAGGCGCTGAAATCCGGCAGGATGCGCTCTCTATACATTGCTAGCTTCTTTGGGGGGATAGTGATCGCTTGGAAATGGGCCTCTTTACCTCTGATCCTACCTCTTATCTTTGTAGCCTGCCAGATAGATAAAGGCTTGCGTTTCCAAGAAATTCTCCAGCGCTGGGTGTTCTGCGGCCTACTGACTTTGTTGGGTTTCGTAGTCTTCTCACCTCAACTCCTGCTCTTCCCCGCGCCCTACATTGAGTGGGCCAAACGGGACTATATCACAGCTAGCGTAGGTGGCTACGGGGGCTTTCTAATCGATACTGTACCCGGCTGGCTGTTCTATCTGAATGCCTCCTACATTGGTGCTGGTGTACTCGGGTTGGGGATGTCGCTGGCCGGATTACTTCTTTGGACCTATCGGTTGCTCTGGCGGAGAGATCGACAAGCCGTGGTTTTCTTGTTGTTATTCGCTGGCTACTTTGTACTGATGGCCCGATCACAGCGCTACTTTGTGCGCTATGCCGTGCCTATGGTGCCTATCCTGGCCTTGGCCGCTGCTGACGCATTCAACTGGTTGCGTGAACATTTGGAGATGGGTAATCGGTGGAGGTTATCGGCAGTTTTAGTAGCTATACCACTAATCGCAACTGTGCAGCCGATGCTGAAAGCCCCAAGGGCTAACATCCTCTGGTCTCAAGAGGACACCCGCACCATCGCCAAACAGTGGATTGAACAAAATATCCCGGACGGTGCCAAGATTGCCACCGACTGGATGGTGCATGGTGTGCCGCTTTCGACGCCTGATGTGCCATCGCCCATATCCAGCCGTATCTACCAGGTAACTGAAGTCAATGGGCTAGGCTTGTATGATCATTCTATCGAGTTTTACCGTGCAGAAGGGTTCGATTACCTGATCACCAGCAGTTACATCAGCGACCTGGATCTTGTGGACCATGACCAAGAGAATGCACGCGACACATTCTACCGATCGCTAGATACAAATTGCATCCTGCTTCAGGAGTTTCGACCTTACGATGGCAATGTCGAACCATCGTTTGTGTTCGACGGCATTTATGGTCCCTTGACAGCGTTGTGGCAGTATGACCGGCCAGGACCGACGTTGAAGTTATATGAAGTTGACCGTAATAGGTAAGATTCGTAGGAGAGGTTTGTGAGACGGAATGTGCTTTGTTGGCTCAGTTTTTGTTCACTCTGTGTAGGTATCGTTTTCGTCTATGCATGGAAGATAGTGCCGACGCTAATCCTCATGTCATGGCGGACCGACTTTGCACAAGACTACGTAGGTGCTCGCGCGTTGCTTGATAAAACCGGTGAGTTAGAGTTGTATCCGATGGGTGCTGAGGTCAGGCAATTCGGACTCGACTGGAGCTATGACCATCGATCGACTCATCCTCCTACATGCTTTCTTTTTGTGTTACCGTTTGCCTTGCTTGACCACCAATCAGCACTGGTGCTATGGGCGGCATGTATGTTTGCCTGCATTGTACTTACAGCGCGTGTGCTGGGCCTTAAATGGTGGCAAAGTGCCGCTTTTGGAGTATTATCTTTGGTATGGCCGCCAACCATCTGGTCGCTATACCAGGTTACGCCTATCTGGATGTTGGGCCTGGCGCTGGCCTATCGATTCCGGCATCATCCACCAGTGAGTGGTGCTTTCATTGGTGTTGCATCGCTGCCCAAGTTTTTGGCCGCGCCCGCACTGCTGTATTATCTTAGGCGTCGACGATGGCTAGCCATTGTTGGCTTTTGCGCTCTCTGGGCTTCAGCGCTGGCTCTGCTATCCATACTGCGCCCCGATGCCATTGCAGTATACCTGACGACAGGCTCATCTGTTGCGCTTGACCAGACCCTCCGCCAAGACAACGGCGCTTTGGTAGTCGTGGCGTGGCGTATGGGAGGGTGGGTAGGTCTTGTCGTGGTGGCGGCCTTTGTGCTTTGGGCGTTTTGGTCTGGCTTGCGGCGTGAAGACCCGGTCGGCTGGGCTTGTCTGGTCTGGCTCGGTATTGCGCTACTGCCAATTGCCTGGGTCTATTCTGTCCTACCACTGTTACCGTGGTTGGTGAAGGTATTTAAAGTAGCAAAGCTTCGCACCAGAGTTCTTATTGGACTTGCGTTTCTTGCTCCTTATGCTGCAGCGGTTCCAGGCCAGCGATCCTGGTCTGTCACACTGGCTATTGTGTTGTCGGGGTTGGCTCTCTTGACTACCCCGAGACTGGATTCGGAATGGGATGCTTGCAGTGTTTGAAACTGGTGGACGCGAGTGGATGACATGCTCGTTGTTACCGCTTCTTCGTGTAACCAGTGTTGCTTTGGGATAAGATAGCGCGTGCAGTGGTGTATTCCTACCTATGATGATTGTGTCTGTTGGATGAATAATGGTTAGAAAGGCAACTAAAGTGAGCAAGATAGGATCGTGGCTTTGTGTCTTACTAGCGCTGATATCGGGCTATACACTATACTGTGGCAACGCTGAGTTATGCATAGCCCAGTCCGATGATATCATTTGGTCCAAACCGCTCAACCTCTCGAATACACCACAGTCTTCCGGAAACCCGGCTATTGTCGCAGATAGCTATGGGTATGTCCATGTCTTCTGGTCCGAGGAAGTCGCTGGTGAGGCTATGCGACCCGAGGACATGGGAAGGAGTGGAAATACAATTCTATACACGCGTTGGGATGGTGCAAATTGGACAGCGCCTGTCGATATTCTCTTTGTGCCCAGTGAACAAATCGCCGATTTTGTTGCAGTTGATGTTGATACTGAAAACCGGCTTCATGCAATTTGGACCGGGCAATCGAATTTCTACTATAGCAATGCTCCGTCATGGCAGGCCGATTCTGCGCATGTATGGAGTACACCGATTATCCTAGCTAGTGATAGCGCTCGATCTGCCTGGGAATCGGATATCATGGCCGATGCATCCGGTGGCTTGCATGTGATCTATTCCAAACGTGGGGATATGCCTGGGATTTATCATATTCGGTCTTTGGATGGTGGACAAACTTGGTCAGAGGCAGTCAGACTGTCAGAGCCCTTTGGCCCACTGGAACGTAGTTTCTGCCATGTCAAGATCATCGCGGATGGTATGGGCTATCTGCATGCGGTCTGGCAAACAACTCAAGACGAAGGGTATGGTCAAGCCGTCTACTACGCCCGCAGTGTTGACAACGGCGAACATTGGAGTGCGCCCTGGCAATTCGGATACCGGGATCCTGGTGATACATTTGTGGAATGGCCTTATCTCACTGCTTATGGCGTTTCTGAGATCCATCTCATCTATATCGATGGAGGTACTCAGGGTAGGCTGCATCGCATCTCTCTGGACAATGGTAGGACATGGAGTGGATCTCATCACATCATTCCAGAGTTGGAAGGGGTCAATGGTTATGTGATCCCTGTTGTGGATGGGGCTGGAAATATGCACCTGATAGCAAATATGCGGACTCGTGCAGGCCAACTCGTGGGCATCTACTATGCAAGGTGGAATAGAAACAGTTGGTCTCCGACTATCCCTATAGATAACAGCAGCGCTGCGGCAAGTTCCGCACATTACACGGCGGCGACGGTGCGTCTGGGTAATGAGATTTATATTGTTTATAATCAACTCCAAGGGAGTGAGATTTGGTTGTTACGCGGAATGTTGTCATCCGTGAAGCCACTGCCGACCGCCGAGCTTCCCTCTCCAATAGAGCCGACATTGGCAGCGCCGGCTGTGAATAACGTTCCTGCAGTCTCTGAAGTCATTTCCAGACCTTCACAACCAAGTCCAGATTGGAGGACTCAACCATATGAGCAGTCATCAGGTGGGGAAATACTCCTATTTAGTCTAGGCACAAGCGTTCTTCTTGTGGGTGGCGTGATGATTTGGATGCGAGTGCATAACAGACGACAAATTTGTCGGGAAAGGAAATTCTGATCTTGTTTGAACATTGGGTCAAACTCTATCAATACCGCGATCTGCTATGGTTGTGGACGCTGCGTGAAATTCGGGTGCGTTACAAACAATCGTTGTTGGGTGTTGCCTGGGCGGTGCTGCAACCCTTAGCGTTAACGATTATTTTTACGGTCATCTTCTCTTATTTGGTCCGGGTTGACACGGATGGGATTCCTTATCCCATATTCTCCTATGTGGCCTTGGTACCCTGGACCTTTTTTGCAACTTCTTTAAATTTTGGTATAGCCAGCCTAGTCAATAACATGAACCTGGTGACTAAGATCTATTTTCCGCGAGAGATTTTGCCTATGGCTAGTGTTGGTGCCGCATTTGTCGATTTCTTCGTTTCCGCAGTTATCTTGGCTGGGATGATGCTGTTTTATGGGATAAGGCCAGGATGGGTTAGCCTATGGGTTGTCCCCCTACTGGTGCTTCAGATTGCTCTGACGACTGCAGTGGTGCTGCTTGGCGCGGCGTTTCTGGTATTCTTTAGGGACGTGCGCTTTATTGTACCATTGCTAATCCAGATATGGATGTATGCAACGCCGATCATTTATCCCGCTACCAGTGTGCCGTTGCAATTTCGTACTCTGTATTTTCTCAACCCTATGGCAGGCATCATCGATGGCTACCGGAGGGTATTGCTTTTGGGTGAATCACTATCGCCGGATACCATCGTTCCAGGTGCAATTTTGACGCTGGTATTGTTGATCGGCGGCTATATATTCTTCAAACGTTCTGAGCCTGTTTTCGCTGATCTGATATGAACATTCTTCCCATTGGTAAAATCGTATTTGACCGCGTATCCAAGCGGTATCGACTGGGTACACTGGGTACGCTGCGTGGTGCGGTAGCCGCGTTAACGTGTCGCGAGCGTGGTAACGATGGACCGCGTGATTTTTGGGCCTTGAAAGATGTGAGCTTCCAGATTGAGCCAGGAGATTCGTTGGGCTTGATTGGCCCTAATGGCGCCGGTAAAACCACAACCCTCAAGCTACTCTCCAACATCACGTATCCCACTTCTGGTCGTATTATTGTGAATGGCCGTTTCTCATCACTGATTGAATTGGGTGCCGGCTTTCATCCTGAGTTAACTGGGCGTGAGAACATCTTCCTCAATGGCGCGATCTTGGGTCTTAGCCGTCGTGAAATCCAGCGCAAATTGGATGAAATCATCGCCTTTTCTGAACTGGAACGTTTTATTGATACGCCCGTGAAACGCTATTCCTCTGGTATGTACGTCCGCTTGGGGTTTGCTGTTGCCGCACACGTGGAACCGGATATTCTTTTGGTGGATGAGGTTCTTGCGGTGGGGGATGCCAGTTTTCGCCATAGATGTATCGAGCACATGCGCAAACTACGCCGACAAGGAACCACCATTATCTTTGTTTCCCACAACATGCATTTAATGCGCGACATGTGTGATTCGGCGATGTTACTCGTCTCGGGACACATAAGCGCAATGGGCAGCACTGGTGATGTGATATCGGAGTACGAGAAATTGTTACTCACCACCGAGGCATCTCAATCTGATCTTGGCCCCCCCAGCTCTTTAAGCGTTAACTCGCGCGGCCAAATTATTCTTAGCAAAATAGAAGTCCTGTCGTCACTTCCTGATGCCGATACCAAACTCGCCAGTCATCGCGATGCAACGGTGAGAATACACTATCAAACACCCTCACCGCAGAATATAGGCCGAATTGACCTGCGAATGATGCGCGATGACGGCACATTGTGCAGCGCGATCGATTCACTAGGGTCTACGGGACAGGATCGACGTTTTCTCGAGATATCTGGAAGTGGTGTGATCGATGTACTTTATCGACCTCTTCAGTTGACAACCGGCAGTTATTACGTGATTGTCCGGGTGACGGACCCTAGCGATTCACTAGTCATAGCGTCGGGGCAGTCGCTGCCGTTTCATGTGTATGAAGCGTATAGCATACCCGAGCCAGGTCTCTATATTCCGCGGGTGAATTGGAGCAAACATGACCTTGATTAGGAAGTTATATAGAAGTTTTATAATGCTCTGGCTGCATTTTAAGAGACGAGCGATTGAAGCAGTTCTTGTACTGCGAACCTTGCTTTTTAGAACAGATGTAAAGCGATGGCAGCTGGTGGCGAAAAGTGGGTCGCCATCTTGGGATGAGCGAAATCAATGCATCTCGGACTTGATACCTGAGAACAGTTCAGTGCTGGATCTTGGAGCCGGGCCGCAAACTTTGCGAGGATATCTTAGCCGAGGCTGTATATATCAACCCTGCGATGTGGTCAAGATCTCTGACGATGTGCTGCTGTGCGACTTCAACGCGGGTATCTATCCGCAAATCGAGCAACCGTTTGATTTCGTGGTATGCAGTGGGGTGTTGGAGTATATGAGGACTCCGCTAGATTTCCTTGCCACCGCCGCCGCTCTCGGCAACCGTATGATCTTAACCTATGCACCTGTCAATAATGGAAATGCATTGTGGATGCGCCTTGCTGCAGGGTGGGTTAATCACTTGAGACAAGAACAGTTGGAAAACTTGCTAGATCAACTCGAATTGCAGTGGAGTATGATCAAGCGTTGGAATGATCAAGTTATTTATGAGATCCATCGCCCTTCTAGCGATGGTCACGGCTTGGTGGCTGAGTTTTAAATCCGAAATGGCTCCTCGCCTGATATAGTTAATTGAGAATCGGAATACAAGAGATATGCAGATAGGCGTCATTGGCTGGTGGAGTTATGATAATCAGGGCGACCTGGCGATGTTGGCTGCTCTGCGTAAGGGGTTGGCACCGCATCACGTTGTGCCTATCGATGTTGGTTTCCCGGCCCACCCCGATACGATTTACCGGCTGAACAGACTCGACTACGTGGTTCTGGGAGGGGGAACGTTGATCACAGACAAGCCGGCTGCGCCATTTGATACGTTCGACCGGTGGGCAGACCAACTCGAATGTCCCCTCGGTGTAGTTGGTCTGGGGGTTGATCCCTTCTCAGAGCAGCACTGGCCGGCCATTGAGGCACTGCTCAATCG
>JAFGMS010000311.1 GCA_016927375.1 Anaerolineae bacterium | reverse complement strand
TTCAGTGGCGCTCTCGGGTGATACAATCCTGGTGGGAGCGGACTATGGCGATGTCACCTTTACCTATCACCAGGGTACGGCCTATTTCTACAATTTCGCTGTAGTACCATAGCCAGGGTTAACAATGCTGGATCAACGCGGAAAAGTGGGGTTAGCCTCAGACCCTAAAGGTTTTTTCGACATTGAAGATCGGTCATTTTGGTCGAAAGTGTATCTACATTGGAACACGATACTTCCCAAAAGAAACCTTTAGGGTCTTCCCATGAACGCTTTTCCCCACTATTCCGCGTAGACCCACAATGCTTTGTACTGCCCACTCTACGTGTGGCTTGAATGTGAAGCTTCAGCCTCCCGCAGGTTGTTAACCTGCGGGAGGCTGAACATACCAGGTGATGACTACTTGCCGCCGCCCACACAGTGTGGATGCATCAATGATGGCACTTCGGTATTCGTGCTCGATGTACAACCATGTCTTTTTACATTGCCAGGGCGATGGAAGCTGGATATAGCAACTGTGAGAGACCCTGAAGACCATTGAGCCAATTACTATTCTTCGCATAAAAGACGGACTTTGATATGGCTATGCTTCTGCCTTGACTGCCAAGGTAAGGCCCACCGAGCAATTCCGCGCTTGGTAAAATCACAAGTGTCTGCAATGAGAGACAAGAGCCGTTGGCAATTGTGAGCATTCTCTCGCTCTCCCAACATAAACCGAATAGATTGGGTCGATTACTCGTTATATAGGGTGTGGCAGACAGGCAACATACTCAGTATAAGGAGGACAAATGACACAATCAGACCCCCATCAGATTGCATATGCAAGAGCAGCAGACTCCGGATGGCAGGGCGTCTACAAAATTGGTGCAGCGGCTGCCCTGATCGTCGCGCTGGCGGCGCTGGCTGATGTTTCCAGCACTTTGCTGCCGGGTGGGTACGTTTCATCTGAGACTGTCATAGATTGGTTCAAGTTGTTTCAGGACAACTGGCTGCTTGGGCTTCGAGATCTTGGCCTCCTGGATATCATTGTCACAACCTTGAACGTCCCATTGTTCCTTGCTCTCTTTGCAGCTCATCGACGGCTCAATAAGCAATATGCAGCTTTGGGTGCGATTCTGTCATTCGTCGGCACGGCTGTTTTCACCTCCAATAACATCGCCTTTCCGATGCTCGCTTTGAGCGGTGAATACGCGGCTGCGACCACAGAGGCCCAGAAATCCCTGTGCGTTACAACAGGAGAGGTGATGCTTGCTATGGGCGAGCACAGCAGTCCGGGGACGTTTATGGGATACTTTTTTACGAATGTTGCCGGCATGACGATGGGCATTGTTATGCTTCAGGGTAGGGTGTTTAGCAAGCTGGCCGGCTGGACAGGAATACTGGGATTTGGAAGTCTGCTGCTCTTCAACGTCTGTGCAGCTTTTGTTCCGGCAATCTACGATACAGTTCTGATCTTTGCCGGCATCGGTGGGCTTCTGTTCGTGATCGAGTACATTCTGATTGCCGGACGGCTTCTTCAACTAGGGCGGGACGCCTCGTAAGGAGAATGGTATGTCGCAGGCGAAATGCGATCAAGGATTGGATGGCAGCAGCATGGATTCCGGTTGGCGAAACCTCTACCGGGTTGGTGGTGTGGCCGCCTGGATAGTGACGGGGCTGTTCCTCGCTGCACTCTTTCTGATCGTTGTGGATATTCAGGCTGTTGCATTTTTGGAGGATAACTTTCTCATCTTGCTCTTCAAGCTGCATGCCGGTTTCGGCGGCGTGCGGGAAGAGCTACTGGAAGGTTTCAGTCCCTTAGATAGTGTGATTGTGGCGCTGGTTGGTATGATGTTTCTTGCTCTCTATCCTATTCTCAAGCGAGTCAGCAAAGTCTGGGCGATTGCCGCTGTATCTCTGCCTTTCATAGGTTTGGGGCTGTTCCTCATCACGCAGGATATCGGCCGCAGCGGGATATTGGCTGCAGGCTTGATCACCTCGTCCATAACCCTACGAAGTAGTAATCTCAACAAAGGCACCGCTTTTGTGGGCCTTGTAGCGAGCATCTCCCTGCTTGCTGGCGACATCGGTACTGCCTTTGGCTACTCGGGTCTTCTTGCCGTCTTCATAGGGGTCGGATACGTGCTCTTTATGGTGTGGTGCGCCCTGATCGGTTGGAGGCTCCTCCCGCCAGGAAGGATCAGGCTGACATGACTGTTGAAGTGCCTCGTGCTGCCCAATGTGCGCTTCCCGGCACTCGATACGTGTTTGCTGCCGCCTGGCATGTGCTTTCCACCGGTCGATGTGTCTCCCGGGGTTAGGACGCGGCAGCCGATTTCAAAGACCAGACGGGTGGCTCATGAGCGAAGTGCTGCGAAAGAGCTTTTAGCTCATGCCTCATCTCTCATGACTCATTGCCATTTTTAGAGGTATACTGCATGAAAAAGCTATTTATTTATCTACTTGTTGCTTTTGCCGTTGTGGGAACACTGTTTCTTGGGCTCAAAAAGAACATCCATCTGGATAATATGCAAGTTCATGAAACAGCGCATTTCACCATCTATTATGAAGCGTTAGAACAAGAGACCATCAATGATATTGAGCAAAAGCTTGAGGCGAACTACACAAGCGTCCGGCAGTTTTTTGGCTTATCCGAAGATCAAAGAGGAAGCATTGTTGTCTACGAGAGTGTGGGGAGATTTCAGAGAGCTTATCTGGGTATCATTCTTTCTCTGGTGTATGGCGATTGGGCCAGTGGCGCTGCGTACCGGGATCTGGTCCTGGTGACATCCCCTGAAAACCCCGGCTCTCAACACACTTATGATGATATCCTGGAGATTATCGTGCATGAATATGTGCATACGCTTGTCTACCAGCAAAATGAGATGCCGGATATCTGGCTGGATGAAGGGATGGCGACCTATCTGGCGGGGCAAAAGAGCAATTTCACTGCTCCTGTCCCTTCTTTTGAAGCCTTGCAGCAGCAAGATATGAACAGCTTTCTGGATAACGATGGGTATGCATACAGCTATGCGTACGTTGATTATCTGGTCAGCACATATGGCAACGACAAGGTTGTCGATTTGATCAAGACCAATGATTACGAAGGTACTTTTGGTAAGTCTCAGCGAGATGTTTACACCGATTGGGTTTCGTTCATGACGGAATAGTCCCATTGCACCAATACCCTCCCGTCCGGCGCAGCCAATCCCCGGAAGAGTAGCCATCCCTTATGCTGCCTTGTTGTCCGCTTGCCTCTCGATGGCCTTCAATAGCGCCTCATGCTGTCCGATCTGTGTTCCTCATCCATCGATGTGTGTTTGCTGCTTCTCGACGGGTGCCTTTCCCTGGTCGATACGCCTGCCGGGGCGGTTGGCCTTGGAGCCCGGCTGTTGTCCTTTCGTCTGAGCGGGTCTATAGTCGTACTATTCTTTGTGTAGGCAGTTGTGCGGAGCTGCTCCTCATCAACCTGGCCAGATTGGGGTAGATAGGGTTAAGGAGGCATGGAACGTGTCAATATCTCTTCCTGGAAAAGTCCAACTACTTGTCAATGAGGCCCTTGCTGAAATGGATGCTGATCCGCAGCACCGGCTTGCTCATCAGCGCCGCCGTCAAATCTATGACGCCTTCAAAAGGCTTGTACATCCACCTGGTCAACGGGCTTGTGGTTGGCTTGCTGTCATCACTGCCCGGCGAGTCTTGCCGCTTTTCCAGCAGGAGTACCCGGAAGATACGCTGCCTCAGGATTTGTTAGATGCCGCAATTGGTGCGCTGCAGGGCAGCGTAGATGACGAAGCAGCAGACGATCTTCAAGACGAGGGTTATCACGCCTCCGGGAACACATGGGGGTACGACGAGATGGAGATAACCTGGAATGCCGATTTAGCGGGACGTGCGGCCTATCATGCCTTGAAAGAAGCCCGCGGTCAGGTGCCTCTTAGCAACCTGGACAGGATCCACACGCTTGGAGAAGTCAGTTTTCCGTCAGGGGAATTTAGCGAATATCCTCAACCCATCCGCGGCGACCAGTTTACCGATGAAGACTTGTGCGGAATCGAGAGCAGCGATGCGGCAGCGGCCGCAGCTGTCGCGTTTGCCTGCAGGCCCGACGGCCCGCTGTGCGATCCGTCAAAGCTTCGAGAGTTTTGGACATGGTGGCTGACGGAAGCAGTTCCAGAAGCCTGGGAAACAGCTCAGGAATAAAGTTCAGTAGACCGCAGCGCACATCCGGTCTTGTGAGAAAACGGCCACGAAGTTTATTCGCGGCAGCCGCGCCATTGCGGTCTCCTGAATTTGAGAAAAGACTTCCGAAGTCTGTGAGACTTCGGAAGTCTGGCTCCTGCCTTACCCTTCTTTACTTCTTCGCCGCCATCATTGTCACCTTCTTAGGCGCCTCGCGCTGGTCGATGAATGTTCCCTTGTGCCTCATATGCGGGTACCTACGGAATACGCCCGGAAATAGGACATGGGATGTTTCGGCTCTCCAGGACTTTGCGGGGTAACCTCCATATCTGGGGACAAGGTATAATCGACCAAAATTCCAGGGGGGTACTGCCATGCTA
>JAFGMS010000310.1 GCA_016927375.1 Anaerolineae bacterium | reverse complement strand
TTGAAAATAGCTACGAGCAACGAGTTAAAAGCTTTGCGCTTTGTATGTGCCTACTGCTATCACAAGCCTCAACATAACCGGCCCTCACCAATTCTGTCATTCCCGCGAAAGCAGGAATCCATACGCCACAATCACTTATAAGCTGCCGCTATTTTCATTCCCTTTGGTGAGCTTTGACTCATGAGCCACTCCCTTATTTTTCCAAGTGTGTTATGGATACTTTCCGGCCGGATGAGCCATTTTTCACCCTCCACCACCCAGAATATCAGGGTGCTGATTGCCGGGCTGGCGAGCAGCTCCGGCAGCGGTAATGCAGTGGTGCCAAACAGCTTTTGAGCAAAGGGCAGGTAGACCAGGCTCATCTGCAAAGCCAGCGCCACGCTGATGACGATAACCAGCGGCCGGTTGCTCAAAAGCTCTATGCTGAACACCGAGTCCCGGTCAGAGCGGACGGCCAGTTATACCTTGTGTCTGGGCTGAATACTGACAGCTGAATTGTTAAGCCATTTGTATTTAATCTAGCGAGCGGATAACCCGATTGCAATAGCCAAGGTAAAAAGAGGTTCTGATGGACAGGCTCGGGCAATTAGGGGAGCTTTGGACCAAGGTGGTTTGATGTTGAGTCAAGACGCCGCCCCTACCGACTATTGCAAGCCGGCTGGAAGCGGCGCTATAAGAATAAGTTTGCTCTTTAGTTGTGTTTTCCGGATTAACCTAGAGCACACACTACTTCTCGCCTGGAGAGACCGCCACCGTCTCGATGCGCCCTTGCGGCTCGGCGACCTCAGGAGGTTGCTCGGTGATCTGCCAGACCTCGCCGGCCCGGTCGATGTACAACACACCGTTCACATGGTCGATCTCGTGCTGGAAGACGCGGGCCAACCAGTCCTGGGCCTTGATACGGATGGGCTTCCCATGCCTGTCCTGCCCCCGCACCGAGACGCCGACGTGACGCTCCACCCGGCCGGCAAACCCCGGAATGGACAGGCAGCCCTCCACGCCATCGACCATCTCCTTCGAAGTCTTGACGATCTCCGGGTTGATGACTTCATACAGCACACCGGCCTGCTCGCCATATTCTTCCACCGATGCCGCATCATCAGGCAGGCGCACCAGAATAACGCGCTGTCCTACATCGACCTGCGGTGCTGCCAGGCCAACACCAGGCTCGTCGAGCATGGTCTCCAACATATCATCGAGCAATTGGTGCAGCTTCCCGTCAAAATCCAGTACTTTGTGTGCCTTCTGCCTCAAGATAGGCTCGCCAAGAACAACAACATCCAACTTAGCCATAGAAACCTCTTTACTATTGAAACGACGCCACCAGCCTATGGCATATAGCTGATAGCTGGTGGCGCATGACACTCAACTTGCCAACCGGCTTTGTAACAGATTATATCACGCCCTGCTGGCGGATCACTCCCTACGTGTGGTAATCTGGCTCTTGAAGAAGTCATCTCTTTGAGAAGACAGAGAACATCCAAGCACCACAAGACGCCTGTACATTGAGCGGTTGTGAGGCTGCAATGTAGGGAGCTTTCCGCACGTGGTAGGACATACTTAGGGAGTAGCAGGAATCGTTCAAGGAGGATGGCGAATATCTCGCAGGTGGCATCGAGAATGGCGAGCGCTATCACGTCCCCGGCAATATGTGAGGATGCATCCAACGACCCCGAGCTGGCTGCCAGCGTAGAGAGGAGGCAGCTGCTATTGCATACCATCGCGGAGCGCATAGCAGACTGTGCAAAGGCCCTGCTGGCCAAGATCGCTGTCTGAGCGTATAGTCAAAGACACTTCACAAAATCTATAGATGTACCCATAAGATAAGGGATGTGAGACATGAAGCGTCAACAAAATCTGATTGCGTGGATAGTGATGTTCTTGATTCTGCTAACCTCGTGTGGCCCGAAGCTTGAGCCGGGTGCCTTCTTGATGGGAGAGAATCTGAGCAACAAGGATCTGGCAGGTATCGACCTCAGCGATGCCTTTTTAAGTAACGCCAACCTGTCAGGGGCCGATTTGAGCGGCGCGAATCTTCAGGGCGCCACCCTGAGCAAGGCAGATCTCACCAACGCCAACCTTAGCGGCGCGAACCTCACGGACGCTGACCTGTCTAAGGCAGATCTCACTGGGGCCAATTTAGATGACGCTATCCTTGATGGAGCTGTGCTGTCGGATGCAGAAGGCTTAAGTGACGATATACTGAATGCCTTAGCCGGGCAGACCGACATACGCCTGAACAGTATCGATGAAATCAAGGAGGTCATGGCACAGGTTTGTGTTGGTGAGGGCATTCCGGAGGCGGCATCCTACAAACAAGAACCAGGTATCCACCCCACAGTGACGATCGGTAACCTTTCATTTCCTGAACCGGAATCCTGGCAGCCGCTATCCATCCAATCTACCGAGCTGGTAGCTTGCATAGATCGGAAACAATCAAGCCTGATAGAAACTTGTGAATATGATATTGTCAGCATGACCGATGCGGAAGGCAATCGCATCACACCGAGACCCAATGCGTCCGGGGATATGAAATACACTGTTGAACGTTATCGGACTGAGGTACCCATACGTCTGGTAGAAGCCCAGACCGGCAATACAGTCGCCGAGGTAGCTCTAACCGGCATTCCCCCCGAACCCTGCCGTGGCGTTGACTTTACCGATAGTTGGTCACGAGAGGAGACCAGAATCGGTGAAGTCCCAACCGAGCACGACATACAAAACTGGCTGGAACCCTATGTCATGGGAGTGGAACCTCCCCTGGAATTGGTAGGGCACAGCGAAGCAATCACATCAGCAAGTTTCAGCCCTGACGGCCAACAGATCCTTACTTCCAGTGACGACAAAACAGCACGACTGTGGGATACCAAGGGTAACCTACTGGCGACATTTGACACTTTGAGCTTCTTTGGCTTTATGGCATCGGCTGACTTCAGCCCAGATGGTGAACATATTGTCACAGCCAGTTATAGCACCGGTCTTGAAAACACCAGCGTCGAATTGTCTGGCATAGAGATGGATCTCGATATACCTACGGCTTCGCATGTGATAGGAGTATGGGACACCCAAGGCAACTTGCTTTCTATACTTGGAGGGAGTACCAGCCACGTTAGAACAACCAACTTTAGTCTCGACGGCACCCGCATCTTGTTGCCCGAGGATGACTTCACTGCTCGGGTATGGGATATGGAAGGCAATGAGCTTATTACCCTCCAAGGACATACGAAGGCAGTTATTTCAGCTGACTATAGCCCAACAGGCGATCGCATTCTAACAGCAAGCCATGATGGAACGGCACGGCTATGGGATGCAGACGGGGATCTGATAGTCGTCCTTGAAGGAGCCGATCTTGACATCGATGCGGCTTATTTCAGCCCGGATGGATCTCGCATCCTGACAATTGCCTCTGGTGGGACTGGCTATCTATGGAATACAGATGGAAACCTGGTATCTGAGATGGAAGCCTCAAGCATGAGAGATATCCAAGTCGATTTCAGTCCGGATAGCACCTCCTTTGCTGTAACAAACTATGAAGATGTAGAGGTATGGGATACTGAAGGTAATAAGCTCTCTACGCTTGTGGCTTCGCACTCGATCTCGGGCTTCGTGACTTCGGTCAGGTTCAGCCCGGATGGTGCCTATATTGCAGCGACAAACGCCGATGACAAGATTGCCCGGCTCTGGAATGCCAAAGGCGAGCTACTGGCCGAAATCAAGGGGCATACGGCTCCCGTCACAACCGCCATTTTTAGCCCGGACGGGACGTTGATATTGACAGCAGGTGATGATGGTAAGGTGCGTTTGCACAAGGTCAGCTCCTTACTTGCTAAGTAGAAAGTATATGACCATCGATGATTGAGTGCATCACGCTGAGCGGGCAGAAGAGAATAGTCCCAAAAGACAGCCTGGTTTTCCGCCCGGCGGTCTA
>JAFGMS010000309.1 GCA_016927375.1 Anaerolineae bacterium | reverse complement strand
GGGCGCATTCTTTCAAACCGGGAATTGCTGGACATTAGACCATTCATCTAAGCACCTATGCTACTGCCTGTGATCCAATATAGCAAGCAGCTATGCAAGCAGCGCGTAATCTGCATAACTGCTTGTCAGATAAATAACTCAGGTGCGCCTCATTTTGTTTGAACGTAGACTTCTCGGTTGCAGATCGGTTTGTGCCTGTTCCCGCAAGAATGCGACTGCCCCGATTCCCTGCCAGGATCTCCTCGGTTTCCAGTAAGGAATGAGCCGCTTTCCTATAAGGATTGAAACAGTTTCCTGTGAGGATTTGCTCCGGATCCTATAGGATCCGGAGCGTTTCCTAAGCAGATTTGAACCATTTCCTATAAGGATTTGACCTGATTGCAGGTAGGATTTTGTAGAGAATCAGTTCATCTGGTCGTGATATGATGGTCCGTCACAGAAAATCCCGAGAGCCTTTCAACCAAAATGAAACACATCCAAATAACTCTCCCAATCGAAGACCGGCTTAGCACTCAGATCGAGAAGTCCTCTCCTGGCCAAACGACACCGTCATCCAGCACATGCGGCACGGGAATCAACTCAACCTGGTGATGACCATTATTGTTGTGCTCATCGACCCGTTTCTCAAGTTCCTCAACCCGGTTCATCAACGCTATTAATGTCTTACCGACTGCATCCGGCAGTCTGCTGTGATCAAGGTCGGGTGCGTCGGATGGCAGATGAGGCTTGCTCCGTACTACCACGTGCCCCGGAACACCCACTACCACCGAATTTGGAGGCACATCCTTGACCACTACTGCATTGGCCCCGACGCGGCTGTACGAGCCAACCGTGATTGCCCCCAGTATCTTTGCCCCTGCCCCTACCACTACACCCTCGCCCAATGTCGGATGTCGCTTGCCCTTCTCAAGACTGGTGCCACCCAGCGTTACCCCATGATACAGCGTAACGTTGGCCCCAATTTCCGCCGTTTCACCAATCACAACACCCATACCATGATCGATAAAGAATCCAGAGCCAATCTGTGCACCAGGATGAATCTCAATCCCAGTCAGAGCGCGCGCCAGCTGAGAAACCCAGCGGGCCAGCAGCTTCAAATCATGCCCCCACAACCAATGCGCCAGCCGGCTTCCCCAGACAGCGTGCAGACCAGGATAACATATCAAGATTTCCAACGCATTACGAGCCGCCGGGTCTCGCTCAAGAACCGCTTGAATATCCTCTCGCAACGTTTTGAACATATACCTTACTCCATAAGATGGTTATTGATAGCGCCGCCAACCTACACTTACCAGGCAAACAAAAAGCCAACTGAAAAAGCAAAAGCCGGTTCAAGATAGCGCACATTACCGAACATCTCGCTCGGTTGCGGGGCCACCCACCGGCCTTCGTCAGTTGGCTAGTAAAATCAGCGTTATGCTGCGTGATGACTTGTGACGAGGTGGAAGGTTATGAGCCCCGCCTCAGACACATGCAAATATTCATCGATACTCTCCAAATAGTGCAAATAGGTGAGAGACTGTACAAAACACATTCCCTCAACATTGGAAGAGATTATAGCAGAAACGAATTTTTGAAACCATAAACGGAAACATAGAAGGTATGACAAAAAGAGAGCTTTTTTCCAATATCGATCACCCTATTCTCGCATGCTACCGTGATTTGCGGCTTGCCCGACTGCCCCACCTTCATCAAAAATATGCATCTTGACAGCCGAAGAAAGCAGGTATAAGATAAGTTCACGCATTCGAATGCATATGTTGCCAACTAAGCTTGATTCACTCACTTGAACACGTCATTATCCCCTATTTCACACAACTCTGGCCAGCATTGTAGAAAGGAGAGAATTATCAAGAGATTGGACTGCGACAGAAACCAGATCTGAATTCGGACGCTTACTCTACTTAAGAGGAGGGAGCAGGAAATGACGGCAAATAAAGTTTCACGACGCGAGTTCCTAAAAGCCGCAGGAATTGCCACCGCAGGAGCCGCACTCGGTTCTTGTACTCAAGGTACTATCGCCACCGAAGCGCCTCCGGAAACCGAAGCACCTATAAAGACTGAAGCACCAGATAAAACCGAAGCCCCCGTTACTGAAGGGCCAATGTACGCGGGCACGAAAATCGTCATTGCTACACTTGATGGTGAGCTGAGTGGTGGTGTTGAAGCACAAATGGAAGGCTTGAAGGAAGCTACCGGCATAGAGATTGAGCTTTCCAAGATGCCCCAAACTGAATTCCGGCAGAAAATCGCCGCAGATCTGGCGTCGGGAGCCGGTGTATATGACGTGCTCATTGAGCCCTACGTCTTCCTCCACGACCATATTTCCGCTGACCAGATCATGCCACTGAATGACTATATTGCCAATGACCCCGATTTCAATGCAGACGACTTCATTCAGTCTATATACACGACCTATGGCCTATACGACGGCAAGCAGTATACAATCCCATATAAGCCCGATACCCACATTTTCTACTACCGCAAAGACCTGCTCGAGGAGCATGGTTTTGAGCCGCCAACGACTCATGATGAACATGTGGAGATCGCGCGTCACTTTACTAAGAAACTCAACCCCGATTCGCCGATCGATTACGGATTTGGTTTCTGGGGTGATCAGATTGGGGCATTCTGGCTATGGGGTGTCATGCTCGGTTCCTTCGGTGGTGATTTCTTTGATGCAGATGGGTATCCCACCCTCGATACAGAAGAAGGCCAGAAGGCAATGGATGTGTGTCTGAGACTCCTAGAATGCTCGCCGGAGGATGTCGGGCAATACGAATGGGATAAGCTAAACACAGCCTGGATCAGCGGCAAGCTTGCTACAGCCCTGAACTGGCCCGGCATGGCTATTTTCTCGGAAACACCAGTCAATGAGACCATAGGCGAGTCTGTTGTGGTTGGCAATGTTGGATATGATGTTCCACCTGGTGCCATGGTCGATGGCGAGTTGGTCCGGGTTTCCATCATGGGTGGCTGGACAGCAGCTATATCCAAGTATGCCGAAAATCCCGATGCCTGCTTCGCCGCTCTGGCCTGGATGACCGGCCCGGAGGGCGAGCCACTGAAGATCGCCGCCGGTAATGCACCGGCCAGAGTATCAACCTACGACAGAATCGACACAACGGGTACGAATGTTCATCTTCCCGCAATGCTGAGGTGCATCGAAGCAGCCAAGATCAATGCAGATATCGACTATCCTCCCGTGAGCGCAGAGCTGCATAATGTCCTGCAAGTAGCCTGCAACAAAGTGTGGACCGGTCAAATAACAGGCCAGGAAGCATTGACCGAGATGCAGGAGAAATGCGTCCAAATTCTTGAGGATGCAGACCTGATCTGAGACGGTATCGAGAACGAAGCACCGCGTTTCAGCTAATGCGTCAACGACGCAGACAGCTTGAACGGTTCGCGCAGAGATAGGCCTCCTCTTTGAGCCTGACATTCAAACTATGAGGCTCTCTGTTGAACTAAGTGTATATCCGTAAATGGTAGGGGCTGAACTTGTCTCAGTCCCGGATGCCCACAGGGGAAGCCCCTACCAATCAATTTCCGAACAGACTGTAAGATGAGGAACTATGCAGAAAGTTTGCTGTCCGGCCAGCACATCCTTCCTGCATAAATTCTTGTCCTGAATTTATGCAGCTCGTGGACAAAACACTCTCTTCTACGTAAGTCCTGTGCTAGCGAACCTGGAATAACAGCTAATCTTGAACAAGTATTACTGCTTGTAGACACCGTTAGTGCTTCCCAGGAGGCACTGCCAGAGAGTTTTTTCAGCGACCTCTACCAACTGCAAGCGCGGATCGTCCGTCGCCCTAGGGCGAGAAGAAAGATGTACATTTGCGACGGTTATGAGTATAGTAAAAGTGGTTGCGCCGTAAAACACTTAGGCGGTTGGGTAGAGATTACTCTTGCGTAGATTTGTTTGTGCCTGGCTGCATCAATACGAAACCGTTGTAAAACCCGATAGTATTTCTGTTGAAGTGAAAAGAGCAGACCAATGGCCAGTACAAAAACAGCGATAAGATCCAGAAGAAACCTTGAGCCCTATCTTTTCATGGCGCCAGCACTTATCGTGCTTTTGCTTGTCGTTGCAATTCCGATCGGTTATGCACTCGTGCAGAGCTTCTATAAGTACAGGTGGAATATCCCTACCATTCCTCCAAGATTTGTCGGGCTGGAAAACTATCTCAACATCTTCAAGGATGAAGATTTACTAAAATCTATTGGTTGGACTTTTTCCTTCACAGCTGTGGTTGTCAGCTCCGAGCTTGTTCTTGGGTTAGCCTTAGCGCTCCTCTTGAATTCCAGACGATTAGGCAGGCTGAGAGCCTTTTGGCGGGGTGTTTTCCTGATCCCTTTGATGATCTCCCACGTCATTTCGGGCTTTATGTTTCGGATGGTATTTGATCCGGAATATGGACCGGTGAACCACCTCTTGAGCCTGGTTGGCATTAACGAAGTCCGCTGGTTTACCGAGATATTTCCCACACGACTCGTTGTGATCCTGGACGATATGTGGATAGCGACACCTTTCGTGATGCTGGTACTACTTGCCGGTATGCAAACCATCCCAGTAGAATTATATGAAGCTGGCAGCATTGATGGCGCCTCGGCATGGGCTCTATTCCGTCATATCACCCTGCCTTCGATACGCTACCCGATCATGGTTGTAATAGTCATCCGGGTCATGGATGCATTGCGCGCATTCGACATGATTTTCATGTTATCGCGCGGCGGTCCAGGGATATCCACGACGACTGTTATGTTGTGGAATTATCGATATGCCTTCCAGTTTTTTGCGATGGGGCGTGCTTGCGCTGTGTCGTTTGCCTTCTTTATCGTTATTTGCCTTATCACGCTTGTTTCAATGGGAATCCTCCATCGTGAGACAGCCTGAGAATAGAGAGATCACTCATGATAGCGAGAAAACTGCTTAACAGCACCCTGTTTTACATAGCTCTGGCACTGGCGATTTTATGGACAGCTTTTCCTATTTATTGGATGATAGCAACGTCGTTTAAGTCAGGAGATATGTTATTCAACTGGCCACCTACGTATTTCCCGTATCCGCTGACTCTGGCCAATTACGAATATATTTTCAGGCTCCAGCCAATAACCAAATTCCTGACGAACAGTGCTATTGTCGCTGTAGCGTCAACACCGATTTCCGTTGCGCTTGCTGCTCTTGCTGCGTTTGGATTCTCGCGTTTCCGGTTTCGCGGGCGCAATCTTCTCATGTTTCTGTTTCTGGCTGTGCGAATGCTGCCGGCCTTGATTATTGCTCTCCCCTTATTCATGATGTTCAGAAGCGTGGGATTACACGACTCGCTCCTAGGGCTTATCATTGTCTATACAGCATTCAATATGCCATTTAACATCTGGCTTCTCCAGGGCTTTTTCGCAGAAGTTCCCAGCGAGATTCAAGACTCGGCCCTCATTGATGGCTGTACCTATTGGCAGTTGTTCATGCAGGTGATGATCCCACTCATTACTCCTGGTTTGGTGGCCTCGGCTATCTTCTGTCTGCTGCTGGCCTGGAATGAATTTTCTTTTGCATTGACGCTGACTTATACGGTCAAATCTCAGACGCTACCCATTGCTATTGCGGGGATGACAAATGATCGGGGAACTTTGTTCGGGTCAATGGGAGCGGTTGGTACAGTAGCGACCCTACCCATTCTTGCTTTTGCGCTTTATGTCCAGAAATATCTGGTGCAGGGCCTCACAGCAGGGGCTGTCAAAGGATGAACCGGCCAGACCCACAAGCAGCATTCCCATAGACGAGAATGTCTGATCCTGGCATTGCGAGACTGGCCTGATGCTGCTAGCATTATAGCGACACTCCAACAGACGGAGTCCTATACAACACAATCAAAAATATGTCATCCGAAACAGAACGAAAACGTATCAAACCGCCAACGATGTATGACGTTGCACGAGTTGCCGGTGTTTCACAAAGTACAGTGTCCCGCGCTTTGAGTTCACATTCAATCTCAGCTTTGGTTGATGAGGATACGCGCCAAAGAGTTTTTGACGCAGTCAAGCAGCTCAACTATCGCCCCAACCGGACTGCGCGCAGCTTACGCAGCCAACAGACTGATCTGATCGCGGTTCTCATCGCCGACATCTCCAACAGCTTCTACCATCCCATCGTGCGAACCGTACAGGATGTGGCAGATGTCCACGGATATGATGTGTTGATCGCAAACAGTGATCATTCATACAACAAGGAGAAACATTTTTGCGAGTCCATCCTCCGGCGCCCTGTCGACGGGATAATCATGATTCCCTATCATCTCAGTGATGACGAAATCGACCAGTTGATAACGCTCACCGGCGCACAGATTGTCGTCCTCGGCGACCACATTCATCACCCTCTTGTCGACTATGTGTGGGTCGACGACGAACAAGCCACCTATGAAGGTATTATCTGGTTAAACGAGGCAAGAGGACACCAGCGTATTGGCTTCATTGGTGTCCCTGAAAGCATGCCGCCAGGTCCCCGTCGATGGCATGGTTACAAACGTGCGATGGAAGATCTCGGGCTGCCAATCGAGCAGGATTTGGTAAGCTTTAATGGAGATTTCTCGCTGGAGAGTGGCCAACGTGTATTGGGCGAAATACTGTCATCGACAAAACCACCTTTTGCTGTTTTTGCCTGCAACGATCTGACAGCAATCGGAGCGAGTGCTCAAGCAAAGAAGATGGGCTACACCATTCCACAGGATATAGCTATTTTAGGCTTCGATGACATTCGCGAAGCAGCATTAGTCACCCCGTCCCTAACAACGATTGCTCAACGCCCCAAAGAAATCGGCGAGAAGCTAACTGAGCTGTTGTTTGACCGTATCGAGAACCGGGTTACAGGCCCCGCTCGCCAGGTTCAAGTCGAATACGAGATCGTGATTCGCGAATCCGCATAAGCTGGCCTATATCATACGGCTGTGAGCTTATCGATGTGAGCTACTCTTTGTTTCCTGCGCCCCCTCAAGCCGGTTGCCGGAGATTCGTGCTACAATCAGTAGACTGCGATCACAGAACTTGCAGCCAATGCAATACTGGCGCCACTTTCACTCTACTGCTGAAACCAAAGTCATGTCTGCTTCACAACCGCCCAAATATTCGCCACCGACCCTCATTTTGCCGATTATCTTTGTGCTCGCCGGACTCTTGCTCACAGTTCATGCCGCCGATGCTCAGGCAGTGAGAAACTACGTCAATATGAATTACTGGCCGGTCGACGCGCAATACGCCTTCGTCATCGCCTACCCCGATTCGGCCTGGACGTGGAGCACGCTCGGTATCAACCCAGGCCAGACTTGCCCGCCCTACCGAATGCGTTCGCGGGAAAGCTCTCAAGCATACTGGCGCGATCCCGACATCCCCGAAGAGGACGATTGGGCGCAGGCCAGCCGGGGACGCGAGTTTGTCCTATGCTATCTTGGCCATCGGGGAACGGACATTGCCACCCGGCCTGGTGCGCGGGTTTATGCCGTCGCCGATGGCGTTGTGCATCTGGCCACAGAAGGGAAGGATGAAGAAGGTGAAAATGGCCAGGTGGTCATCGCCCATCATCGAGTAGTGGATGGCGTAATTTACGATTGGGAGGCACGCTATCTGCATCTACGCAACTTCTTCCCCGCCAGGAGCGGCCCAGTGCGAGAGGGACAGCTTATCGGCTATGTGGCCGACCGCAAATCGAACACCCATCTGCACTTCGGGGTCGAAGGGTTGTGGAATTGCTGGTCACCCTGCATTCTCAACCCCTGGGGGCCAGTCTATCTGTGGATCGATGATGACTTCAACCGTCTTCCCGATCCTGCTCCGAGTGTTCTGGCCCATGCGCCGGAAGAAGAGAATCTATTGGCTAACGGCTCCCTTGAGACGGGCGACATCTCCCCGTGGCTGGTGCTGCCGGATACGGCTGCCCAAATCGACACAGGTACGCTGCATCTCTCTCGTCGAGCGGGCTCCATTGGTTGGACGTCTATCGAGCAGTATATGCCCTACGCCCTGGATGCCGGCTCCCCGTTTGAAATTTCCCTCAGTTTAGGCAATACCAGCGATACGACCAGGTACGTGGATGTCAGTCTGCGCAGCGCGCAAAGTCCGATCACCGGTTACACCCAATGTACCTTTACCCTTCCACCAAACACCCCACTGACAACTTACTTCCTGCGCGGCAGGACTGGCTCCCGCTGGTCGAACTTCATCCTGGCGATCAGCGTCTCCCCCGCCGGCGGTAAGCCAGCCATTGTGGTGGATGATATGTCAGTGATGTACAAGCCGGGGATGAAGATTGGGCGAGATGGGTGTACCAAGACGCCTTGAAGTAGCTGATAGCTTTTGGGGTTCTACGCGGAATAACCAGAAAGACTGGGATGGTATGGGCATATGTAGATGTTGAGTGGTGCTTATCGAGAAACTTATCTTCGTCGCAGTTACGCTGCCGGGCTAACGCCTGCAACTTCAATAGATGAAAATGTCCAGGCTAATGTAGGTCGGACTGTTAGTCCGACCGTGCGGTATCCATTATCCAGTTGAAGGTCCCCAAGTTCTCGCCCCACTTTTCCGCGTTGAGCCGCTTTTGACATATGTGTTGAGCTGGCAGTTATATTGAAATCTGTGACAGTTGCGATATCTGTCAGTGAAACGTGAGATGTAACGAGTAAGGACTTGTAAAAAAATAACTTGGACGTTTAAGCATCAGATTTAGGCATTCGCGGATAGATGGTGTAGTTCCATTGAGGAAAACG
>JAFGMS010000031.1 GCA_016927375.1 Anaerolineae bacterium | reverse complement strand
AACCGCCCCTATTGTGTACTTATGGGAAACACACAAGCAAGCACGATTGGGCAGCCTGACCCCAATACCGATCAGGATTACAACAACCGGGGCGTAGATCGCTTCCGAGCCGGTGACATCAAAGGCGCATTGGCTGACTTCGACGAAGCCGTTCGTTGTAATCCCTCCTATGCTGTGGCCTATGCTAACAGAGGCGCAGTACGCCACAAGGCAGGCGACCTGATAGGCGCACTGGCCGACTTTGATGAGGCACTCCGGCTCGATATCTTCGATGCCGTTACCTACTATAATCGCGGCACGGTGCGCTACCATCTGGGCGATTTCAGTGAGGCGCTCGGTGATTTCGACAGGGCCATCCGCTACCAACCTGGAGATTGCGTCGAGGTTTACAACAACCGCGGCGAGGCTCACCTCGCCCTGGGCCATTACCAACACGCACTGGCCGATTTTGAGAAGGCGCTCGATGCCATGCCCGGCTATCCATATGCCATAGCCGGCCTGGCTCTTACGCTGCATGCGTCAGGCTGTCATGAAGAGGCGCTTTCGCGCTGGCTTGCTCTGGTGGACGCCGAGCCTCGCTATCGTGACGCTGCCTGGGTTGGCGAGGAGCTCAACTGGGCGCCCGCACTGATCGAGATAGCAGACAGGCTCATCCGGCAGCTGCCCTGACACGCTGCTGGAGGCCCAAATCCGGCAAAAAAACAGCTTAAACAAGTTACTTGTGGTATGATTGACAATGGATGCCCGATATTATCCTATCACCCTCCAACCTGTTGGGGTAAAGCAAGGCCTGACCGTTGATGAGATCTGCCTGTCTTCACGCTGTTGGTGATATCTGCTTACAACAAGAACCTTCTCCTGCACCAGACCCTGGTGAGGCATTGGTGCGTATTGGGGCTGCCGGATGGTTCAGATCTGGCCGGCAACGGTTCAACGAGACCCACATTCCATCTGATGATCGCATGCCGGTTTGCATATCGCTGGTCCGCCGCGAGGGTTTAGTATCTCGGCGGATAAGATGTATAAGATACATCTGTCCGCATGCCATCTTTCCTATAGAAGAGACATTGCCCATATCTCATAATGCCGGGCAGCGTCAAAGCCATGAGACGATCCTGGAAATGTGTGGGAAGCAATAAGCTTCACCGGTTTTATGCTTTTTTTTTGAAACTGTTCCGTTAACGATAACGGAACAGAGTAACGGGCTAAAAACTGAACGCTTGCAAGACACTTCTAACCAAGAACGGAGGTACAACCCATTATGACTTCAAGCACCCCTGCCAAGTATGCCATTGGTGTCGACTTCGGCACCGAATCGGGACGTGCGCTGCTTGTCGATGTCGCAACCGGCCATGAGCTGGCCAGCAGCGTGTATAAGTACGCCAACGGGGTCATCGATGAGACGCTGCCGGACACCGGCAAGCGCTTAGAACCCGATTGGGCACTGCAAGACCCCAATGATTACATCGAGGTGTTCAAGCAGACCATCCCTGCCGTCGTTCAAGAAAGCGGCGTCGATCCCCAGGACGTCATTGGCATCGGCATCGACTTTACTGCCTGCACCATGCTGCCTGTCAAGGCGGACGGCACGCCGCTGTGCTTCCTGCCCGAATGGCGCGGCAACCCTCATGCCTGGGTCAAGCTGTGGAAGCACCACGCTGCTCAGCCCGAGGCAGACAAAATCAACGAGACAGCCCGTGCCCGCGGAGAAGCCTGGCTTGATCGCTATGGCGGTAAGATATCATCCGAGTGGTTCTTCTCTAAGACCCTGCAAATTCTGGATGAGGCCCCCGATGTTTATGATGCCGCAGATCGCCTGCTTGAAGCTGCCGACTGGGTGGTCTGGCAGCTGACCGGTGTGGAGACGCGCAACTCCTGCACGGCCGGTTACAAGGCCATGTGGTCCAAGCGCGAAGGTTTCCCTGACAACGCCTATTTTGCGGCACTCGATCCGCGCCTTGAGGATGTGATCGATGCCAAGATGTCGCGCGATATTCAGTCGATTGGCAGCAAGGCCGGCGAACTGACCGAAGAGGCCGCCGGGTGGACAGGCCTCTTGCCCGGCACCGCCGTCGCCATTGCCAACGTCGATGCTCATGTGGCCGTGCCGGCTACCACGGTGGTGGAGACCGGGCGCATGGTGATGATCATGGGCACCAGCATTTGCCACATGGTCTTGGGCGACGAGGAAAGGCTGATACCGGGCATCTGCGGTTATGTTGAGGACGGGATTTTGCCGGGATTGTTCGGCTACGAGGCCGGGCAGTCCTGCGTGGGTGATCACTTTGCCTGGTTCGTCGAGAACTGCGTCCCGGCATCCTATGAGCGCGAGGCCCAGGTACGCGGCATCGACATCCACGAGCTGCTGGAGGAGAAAGCCGCCAAACTCAAGCCCGGCGAGAGCGGTCTGCTGGCCCTGGACTGGTGGAACGGCAACCGCAGTGTCCTGGTCGATGTGGACCTGACGGGTATGCTGCTTGGCGCTACGCTGCTCACCAAGCCTGAGGAGATCTACCGCGCCTTGATCGAGGCAACGGCTTACGGTACGCGCGTCATCGTCGATGCCTTCGATGACAACGGCGTCCCGGTGAACGAATTGGTGGCCTGCGGCGGTCTGCCCGAGCGCAACAAGCTGCTTATGCAGATCTATGCCGACGTGACCGGGCGTGAAATCAAGGTATCTGCCTCGGCGCAGACGCCCGCGCTCGGCTCGGCGATGTTCGGGGCGGTGGCGGCCGGTGAAGAGGCCGGCGGCTACGCCTCGATCTACGAGGCGGCTCCCAAGATGTCCTACTTGCAAGAAGAGGCCTACAAGCCCAACCCTGAGGCGCAGAAGGTCTACGATCAACTCTTTGCCGAATACGTCACCCTGCACGACTACTTCGGGCGCGGCGAAAACGACGTCATGAAGCGTCTTAAGGCCATCAAAGCCAGTGCCCGTAAGTCTTAGAGAGATTGGCATGCCGGAGCATCCGAGGAACAGCTCGTCAGGCAAAGAGCACAGAGTATCAAAGATATGACACGGCTCAGTTAACATGTAACATAGATCGGTCTGGCTGGAACGCTCTCCAGTCTGACCGGAACGCCTGCGGATTTGACCGGAACGCTCGCAGGTTTGACCCGCATGCCTGCGGGTTTGACCCGCACGTCCGCAGGTTTGACCCGCATGCCTGCGGGTTTGACCGGAACGCTCGCAGGTTTGACCCGCATGCCCGCGGGTTTGACCGGAATGCTCGCGGGTTTGACCCGCATGCCCGCAGGTTTGACCGGAACGCCTGCGGGTTTGACCCGCACGCCCGCAGGTTTGACTGAAACGGTATCCGGCTTGACCGGAATAGAGGCCAACCAGGCAAGGGCAAGGATTTGTCTTACGCTGACAACTGGCCGCTGATAGCTGAAGGCTTTAATTGGAGAATCGAATATGCTTGAGAAACTTAAAGAAGAGTTAGTTAGCTTACACTTAGAGCTGCCAAAACATAACCTGGTGGTTTGGACAGGTGGTAACGTCAGTGCCCGCGATCCGGAGAGCGGGTTGGTGGCCATCAAGCCATCCGGTGTCCGCTACGAAGACCTGCGGCCTGAGCACATCGTGGTGGTGAACCTGGATGGCGAAGTGGTAGAAGGCGATCTTAAGCCGTCTTCCGACACAGCCAGCCATTTATACATCTACCGCCATCGTGCTGATGTAGGCAGTGTGGTGCATACCCACTCGCCGTATGCCTCGGCCTTTGCCGCCGTCGGGCGCCCGATCCCGGTCGTCCTTACCGCCATTGCCGATGAATTCGGCGGGCCAATCCCCTGTGGGGGCTTCGCCCTGATCGGCGATGAGGCTATCGGAAAAGTGGTGGTGGAGAGCATCGGCAAATCTACAGCAGTGCTGCTGAAGAACCATGGTGTCTTTACAATCGGCAAAGATGCCAAAGCGGCCGTCAAAGCCGCCGTGATGACAGAAGACAATGCCAAGACGGTCTGGCTGGCCATGCAGCTGGGGACGCCGGATGAAATCCCCGCCGAGGATGTTGCCAGGCTGCACGATCGCTATACTCATGTTTACGGACAATGAGCATTCGGCTGCTTGTCGATGATCGATACATTATCGTTGTCAGGTAAGGATACTTGAACGTTTTGCGGGCTCGGTGCTTATTGCTCAGCACTCAACACTATTTTCAAGGGGAAGAAAGTTAGGGTTTCTTGCTCATCACTCGTCAGACAAAATACATCAACTTGCTTAAGGGAGCACTCACATGATCGATTTGAAGCAATATCAAATATGGTTCGTTACGGGCAGCCAGCATCTTTATGGTCCGGAGACACTGGAACAGGTCGCAGCACATTCGCAAGAGATTGCCGCCGCGCTTTCAGCATCGGAGCATATGCCTGTCGAGGTCGTCTTCAAGCCTGTCCTCACCACGCCTGAGGCCATTCACCAATTGTGTCTGGAAGCCAACTCGGATGAGAAGTGCATCGGCCTGGTTACCTGGATGCACACCTTCTCCCCGGCTAAGATGTGGATCGCTGGTCTGAATGCGCTGTCGAAACCGTTCGTCCACCTCCACACGCAGTACAACACCGAGATCCCATGGGCCGAGATCGATATGGATTTCATGAACCTGAACCAGGCTGCTCACGGCGATCGCGAGTTCGGGTTTATAGGCAGCCGCCTGCGTATCAACCGCAAGGTCGTTGTCGGGCACTGGCAGGACGATGAGGTTCAGGCCGGGTTGGGGACATGGGCGCGCGCTGCCTGTGCCTGGGCCGATATGCAAGGGGCCCGGATAGCTCGCTTTGGCGATAACATGCGCGATGTAGCCGTCACCGAGGGGGACAAAGTCGAGGCACAACGGCGGCTGGGCTATGCCGTTTACGGGTATGGCGTAGGCGATCTGGTTGCGGTTATCAATGAGGTGAGCGATGCGGATATCGATCAGCTGATCGAAGAATACTATGATCGCTATACGATTGCCCCTGAGGTGAAACCGGACGGCGCCCACTACCAGTCTCTGCGTGAGGCAGCCCGCATCGAGGCCGGCATGAGGTTCTTCCTGGTAGAAGGCGGCTTCAAAGCCTTCACCACCACCTTTGAAGACCTGGCCGGTATGGAGCAGCTGCCGGGCCTGGCCGTCCAGCGCCTGATGGAAGAGGGCTTTGGCTTTGGCGCCGAAGGCGACTGGAAGACATCGGCCCTGGTGCGGGCGATGAAGGTTATGGGGAGTGGTCTGGAAGGTGGGACATCCTTCATGGAAGACTACACCTACCACTTCGGCCCCGGCGGTGAGATGAAGGTGCTGGGCGCCCACATGTTGGAAGTGTGCTCCAGCATCGCCGATGGGACGCCCCGGCTGGAAGTCTACCCGCTCTCCATTGGCGGAAAAGCAGACCCTGCTCGCCTGATCTTCGATACCCTGACCGGTCCCGCGGTGAACGCCTCGGTGATCGATCCGGGCAACCGCTTCCGCATGATCGTCAACGAGGTCGACGTGGTACCGCCGGATGCGCCGCTGCCCAAGCTGCCGGTCGCCCATGCCGTGTGGATTCCCCGGCCCGATCTCAAAGTAGCTGCGGGCGCCTGGATCCTGGCCGGTGGGGCCCATCACACCGGGTTCAGCCAGGCGGTGACCACCGAGCACCTGCAAGACTTCGCCGACATAGCCGATATGGAGCTCCTGCTGATCAACCAGGACACGAACCTGGCTGATTTCAAGAAGGAAATCCGCTGGAACGAAGTGTACTATTGGCTGGCCAAGGGTTTGTAGCATAGAAACTGAGCCGGCCCCTGTCATGGTCATCCCCTATGGATGAGCATAGCTGTTTTGAGACGAGACCAGACTTCCGGAGTCGAGATTGGTGTCTTAACGACTTCGGAAGTCTTTGATCGGCGTGATGGTGTAATAACTGCCAATTGCTGAGGGCCGAAAACTCATAATCCTTTGGGGTCATGGTGTCGTTTCGAAAAAATCGGGCAGTGCAAGGAGCCCTAAGCCCCGTCGAATCCTTAAGATTTATTTAACACTAAGGCCAATGATGCCCTGTTTCTCGGGCCGCACCCCTAGATATGGGGTGTGCTGTCTGTTATCCACCCATATATAGGGCTTTTGAAGCTCGTAAAAAGAAACAAACCTCCTTTAAACACTTTTAACAATTGACAACCTTAAAGATTCCAAATCTTTAACGTTTTCCCATTGTTTGTACTGCGTCTCTCTGCTATGATGTTTACTACAGAAGTGCAGCCCCCAAGGGGCAGGTAGCCAACACCGCAGCACAACCAGAAGCACCCGGATCGCACAGCCAATTCTTGTGCGTCCTTTTTATCAGCCGCAGCCCTACCAACGCAAGGACAATATCAAACAATGAGCGAGCAACCTCGCAGCGCCGCGACAATCTGGCAGACTGCGTATGGTGAACTTCAACTCCAAATGCCCCGAGAGACGTTCGATGCGTGGCTGCGTCACGCCCGTCTGATCGCTCATGAAGATGGCACCTATATCATCGGGGTGCACAACGTCTATGCCCGAGAATGGTTAGAGCATCGTCTCAAGAAGATCATCGTCCGCACGCTTGGCCAGATCGCCAGACGCACCGTCGAAGTTCGCTTTGTCGTGTGGTCAAATGAGAAGGCTGATGATGATCTGCGATCTGCCGGGCCGCTGCTGGCAGACCTGGAGCCACCAGCCGAGCCGACCCCCCACTTCGAGGAAACCACACCCGGCGAGACCGGTCTCAATCCTCGTTACACGTTCGATGCCTATGCTGTGGGCAGCTGTAATAGATTGGCTCATGCTGCTGCGCTGGCGGTCATCGAGACGCCTGCTGTGCAATTCAACCCTCTCTACATTCACGCCGATGTCGGGCTGGGGAAGACCCACCTGCTGCATGCTATCGGCAATTCCTGCCACGAACGGGGGATGCAGGTGCTGTTTGTCTCCTCCGAGGCCTTCACTAACGATTTAGTGGGAGCGATCAAGTCCCATCGCACGCAGGAGTTCCGGGAGAAGTACCGCCATGTCGACCTGCTGCTGGTTGATGATATCGACTTTCTGGCCGGTAAAGTGTCATCTCAAGAAGAGTTCTACCATACCTTCAATACGTTGTACGACAGTGGCGCCCAGGTCGTTGTGGCCAGCAGCCGGCCGCCAGGGAATATCCAAAAACTCGACCCACGTCTGCAATCCCGCTTTGACGGTGGTCTGGTCGTCGAGCTGCTGCCGCCTGATTTCGAAACGCGCATGGCGATCCTCCAACTCAAAGCTCGCCAACGGGGTTCCGAGGGGCGCATCCCTCTTGAGGCCTTCGAAATGATTGCCGGTGAGGTAGATGGCAGCGTGCGCGATTTGGAAGGCGCACTGAACCGGTTGATTGCTGCATCGATGCTGACTAACACGCCGCCATCAGCCGCCCTGGTTGAGGAAGCCCTCGGTCCAATACGCGCCAGCCAACCCAACCTGACTCTGGAAGACATCATCATGATGGTGGCTGAATACTACGGGGTTGATCCTGAGGATTTGTGCGGCCGCGGGCGCTCGCGCGAGGTGTCTATCGCCCGCCAGGTAGCAATCTATATGGCCTACAAAGAGACCAGCACTTCCCTGCAGCAAATCGGAGAGGCAATCGGCGGGCGCAATCACAGCACGGTGCTGTACAGCTACGAGCGCATCGGCGATCTGATGGATGCCGATTCACAGGTACGCCGCGACGTACAGGCCATCATGCAGTCACTCAAACCTCAGCGAGCATCCCAAATACACAACAGACAGTGATGGATGACAGGGTGGGTCGAGCAACGACAGCAACACGATGTTTAGCTCATCTTGAATAAGCTTTGAGGATGAGATCCATCTCTTCATTCACAGCCTCGTCTACGCGTCGACGCTTCTCATCTGCATCGAACCCGTCCAGCGTGCGCCGGATGCCGTCCCGGAAGGGGATAACAGCCTGGTAACCCGGCACAAACGTCTTGATCTTGCTGTTGTCAAAGACGGCGCTCCAGGTTTTATCGCCCAGCAAAGTGCCTGACAGCTGTGGAGCCGCCTGTGCTATGAAATCAGAAGGAATATGCACGATGTTGGCTTCCACCCCCAATGCCTCAGCGATGGTTTGATAGATCTGATCCCAGGTCATCACCTCATCTGATGTGATGTGAAAAGCGTGTCCCAGGGCCTGCCAATTCCCCAACAGCCCCAGGAAGCCTCGCCCGAAGTCCTCGGCATGTGTCACGACCCACAGAGAAGAGCCATCACCATGGACGATGATTGGGCGGCCCTTCTTGAGCCGGTCGGCCAGGGTGTAACAGCCCCAACCGCCAATGGCTATGGGAAAATTCGGGTCATAGGTCAGCGATGGGCGCACAATAGTAGCCGGGAAGCCTTCCTCGCGGTAGGCACGTATCAGGAGCTCTTCACAAGCGATTTTGTTGCGCGAATATTCCCAATAAGGGTTATAGAGCGGCGTCGATTCGGTGATGAGGTAATGGGCGGGAGGCTTTTGATAGGCCGAAGCAGAGCTGATAAAGATGAACTGCTTCACCCGGCCTCTAAAGAGTGCCAGATCGCGCTCGATGTCTTCTGGTGTGTAGGCGATCCAATCGACAACGACGTCAAATTCCAGTCCCTGTAAGGCCGAGCGTACCTTGTCCGGTTGGTGTATGTCGGCCGTCAGATGATGGCCCCCAGGCAGGTCAACCTGTCTCACCCCGCGGTTAAGCAGATACAGGTCCATTCCTTTCAAGACTGCCTGCCGGCTGACGGCCGTGCTGATGAATCCTGTGCCACCGATGAATAACACTCTCATACCTATCCCCCCATTTCCGACGTTTCTATACTTTTAGCGTTTTGGTCTCCGAGGTCGAGGCACGGATGTCAATCAGGCAATCGGCAATTCGGCAATTGTCAATAACTTGCTCAGGGCCGCCGCTCACGCCCGTTTGCGTCTTGCTCTGCCTGCCACTCCAGGATGTCGACCGGCTCATGATGGAAGAGATCGTCATAGTTATCCGGCATGGCATAGTATCTCGCTTCGAGCATCGGGTAATCCCCACCAAAGTAGCAGTTGAACATGGAGCGGAAGCTGTTAATCGGAATGATATCCCGGTCGTGAATGCAACTCTCCTGCCCTGGGAAACGATAGGTATTGAGGATCTCAAAGTTCGTCCGGCGACCATCCAGAGATTCGGGGTGGCCCATCACCGAGCCGTGATCGGCCTGCAAAATGATGATCGGTGAGGGCGAGGAGTTGGCGATGATGGCATCGAGCATCTCCAGTGTGCGGGCGTTGACAAACTGAAGCTCCTCAAGAAAACGTTTTTCCCTCACAGGTATAGGCGTATCCTTTGTCAGATAAGGGCGGCGGTTGCCTTCACTGTCGAAGGAAATCGGCACATGAGGTTTGATGATGTGAATGAAGGCAAAAGTTGCCTCGGGTACTGCCGGTATCTTCTCTGCTTCGTCCCAGGTCATGAGTGCCCGCTCTGGCGCCCAATACTTATAGGGCTCTCCAATGGCTGTTGGGACCTCCTGGGCGTCGTCCGCAAAACTCAAGAGGGCGGTTGTTTCCAGGAGCAGAGGAAAGAATGGCCTCTGGTAAAACCATGAGGAATCGTGATTCCTGAAATCGCCGGAAGCAATATCTTCACCCGAGAAGTAGACCGGACCTTCCGGATGGAAGTCGATGTTCACATCAGCAATCATGCTGGGCGAGGTAAATCCGGTGAGCACAAAAACATAAGTGTATCCATGTGACTGAAGCTTCTTAGCTACCAACGAGTCTGTAACCAATTGGTGAAAGTAATCTTCCACAGATCGGCTGTCCTGAGCGGCAACCCTGTCACTCTCATCGATGTAGCGCATGTTGAGAGACGCAGCCAGCGATACCAGCGTCACACCGTAGGTGGTCTTGCTATCATAGGCCACATAGAAGCCGCGCTCTTCCAACGCATCGGTAAAGTCCGAGTTATCGTAGCCATAGTCTCGGAGCAGATCGGTGTTGCCGGAATATCCATCGAGGATGATGTAGTAAATGTCGGGCCGTTCAGGGCTGTTGCGCAGCTGGGGATGCTTGTTGGTGGCTGTCTCCTCCGCCCGGACTGACTGTACTGAGCTGCGATAGTAATAGTTCACAATAGGCGATAGCGTCATCAGGATTAAAACCGCCCCGACGATGTTGAGATAAGGTGCTGCTCGCTCTGGGAATGCCGGTCTTTTCCATACGATCAGGACAACACCCCCCACTGACAACACAATATACAGAGCAGTCAAGAAAGGCTCGAAGCTCTGCTCGTCGATCAGGTTATAGACGTGTCCATAGGTGGAAAGCGCCAACACCACAATGCCTGTGGTCATCCCGGCCCGACCCCGATCTCGGCTGACCAGGAACATCAGCGCGAACAAGATGGTCGTGCCCAGTAAGGCAATACCAATCGATAATACAACTTGTTCTTCAATTACTCTCCCAACATTTTGAGAGAAAAGGAACACTATGGGGTATAGAGCAAACAGCCAGACATATAGTGGCCGGCTCTTCCAGTTTCCGGCATGCATCCAACCAGCTCCAATCTGTCAGGGCGTCTCAATCTCTCGCTTCTGCATCAAGTACAATCGACGGTCTGAGTCTCGAACAGGCTCTATTTGCACAATCGTGAAATACTCCTTGAATGCCGCCTCGAAACCCTCTGGTGTGTAGGTCGGGAAGATGTCTTCACGCGTCGACAGCAGCGTCTGCACTTTAGGATCGCTCTTGGGAATGAATTCGACGATCAGCCACTCTGTCAGGCCGGCCAGGAAGGCGGCGATATCGACCAATGGCACGTTGTTGGCAATTGCCAGGTGGTGAACCAGAGCTAACGCCAATACACAACCGACATGGCAGCGCCCAGTGAATGACTCGCGCTCGGTATTGTTCCACCCAATGGACGGACTGGGGTTGGTCAGGTCGAGCACCAGCGGTAGCAGATTGGTCTCTTTCTTCTCTACCGCCTGCCGATAATTCAACTCCACCGCGCCCGGATCGAAGTCTGCAGAGAGCGTGAAGCATCCTTGCTTAGCAGCGATGCGGCTGTACAGCCCCGTATTTGCTCCCAGGTCGAGCACTTTCTGTAACTTGGTCTGCCGGAGAAATTTTCCTACCAGGGCCTGTTTGTGTTCTGTACCTGTATTGGTGTAGCTGTCTCCCTGGTAGTAATCAGCCCAGGCAGTCCGGTCCGGCTTCCAGTGTAGCCCGCGCACCGTTGCTTCGAGGCTATCGATGATCCCCAGCAGCCCTTGTTTGCTGACACCTGTTTGCCGTTCGGGTTCGCCCTGTTGGCCATTTTCGTCCGTATAGCGCCTCTGGGTTGCTGAATGGAGATGAATATGCATCATCAGTCCAGGGTTGAACCGCGTACGCCAGGGCAGCAGCACCGCTGTCAGATCGAGCGGGACGCCGTCGATGAAATCCCTGAGCATCAGCCCTAACCGAACGTCTTTGAGGCTCATCAGTGCCAGCGGGGCCAGGAAGTGTTGGCAGAACTGTCGATATGCCACCCAGGGCTTGCCCTCTTGATACGTCTCGAAGGAGAGCGTATCGATGAGGATCGGCTTGCAGCCAACAAACTGGATATTGTATGCACTGGCATCCTTGAGCGACATCCCGCAGGCCAGTGCTCGTTTCTGGATATCAAGCGTTGCTAAAGCAGCATCTTTGAGCTGGCTGAAGCTCCACTCGTAAGGATAAGAAATGAATGGGATCAACTCCGGCTTGAGCAGCTTGTAGGCCTGGGGATCAGTTACATCGCCGATCTCAACTTCCTGATGCGTTACCAACAGTCCATCTTCCGTCAGGTTTTTATACAGACCCGACGACATCAGCTGATCATAGTTGCTTTGGTAGATGAGATTAACCTGGCGCAGCAGGCGGTCATCCAGCACCATCATATGGCCGCTGGGATCACGAAAAGACCCGGCAACCCGACTTCTTGTTTCGGTCATAGTAAGTAGTATCCTGGTTGATCGTTCTTGGGTTTTTTCTTGCCTGGGTTAGTTCTTTCGCCGGAAGATGCTGGTGATCTGGCGCCAGAATGCCTTGATCATGAGAGCGCTTCCCAGGAGGGACGCGATCAATATCTGGACGATGAAGCTTCCGCTGCCTGGGTCCAGGTAGGCAAGCACGGCAGAGAAATGGAATTGCATGACTCTCCTCCTACAAAACAGTGCTGAGTAACGAGTGCTGAGTAACGAGCATGTGATCGCCGGCAGCCCCTCGCCCTTAAACATATCTTAAGGAATGGCGATTAAATAACTTGCCCCTAAGAGCCTGCAATCAGGATTATGGATGAGCAAGTTAATAAATTCTCATTCCTAAATGGCTCTTAACACCTCTACAACAATACAATGATAGATACAGAATCTTATTCTTGCCACATATTCCGTGTAGCAAGAATGGCAACCCCGTGGACAGATCCTTTGAAAATAGCAACGAGCAATGAGGCACGAGCAACGAGTTAAAAGCTTTGTACTTTGTATGTGCCTGCTGCTATCTCAAATAGCAACTGAGCACACCTTCATCACTCCTGTCATTTCCGCGAAAGCGGGAATCCATACGCCACAATCACCGGCAAGCTGCTGCTATTTTCACTAAACTAAACACTCATCACCCATCACTGCGAGCCTGCTTCTACGGGCACGCCTTAGCCAAATCGGCCGATACGGTGAACCAGAAAGTGCTGCCCTTTCCCGGCTCGCTCTCGACGCCAATTTGCCCGTTATGGGCTTCGACGATGCGGCGGCTGATAGCCAGCCCCAACCCGGTGCTCTTCTCGCCGCCGGTGGGCCGGGTCGAGAGACGTCCAAAGTACTTGAACAGCCGCTCTTTGTCCTCCGGCCTGATGCCCGGCCCCTCATCCTGCACGCTGATCTTCCACTCAGCCTTTTTTTCTTCTGCCCATACGGTGATGCTGCTTCCGGGCTGTGAATACTTGACTGCGTTCGAGAGCAAGTTATCGATAACCTGCCGCAGGCGAAGCGGATCGGCGCAAATGGCGCTGTCGGGCACTTCGGAGAGATGTACCTGCATATTTTTGGATATGGCCAGATTGGCGTGCCGGTGAACGGCATCACCCAGGAATTGGCTGAGAGAGAATTGCTCCATGTGCAGTTCGAGGTACCCTGATTCGATCTGCGATACATCCAGCAGGTCGTCTATCAGCGTCAGCATATACCGGGTTTGCCGGTCGATATCTCCCACGAGAAACTTGCGCTCATCTTCGTCGAGCTCTACCGGCGATTTTGACAACATAGCAGCAGCGAGCTGGATATTAGACAGGGGGCTGCGCAGGTCGTGGGCAGCAATACCCAGAAACTTGTCTTTGATTTCGTTCAGGCTGCGTAGTGTCTCGTTTTGCTGCTCGATGGCCTTTTGACGCTCGGCCAGCTCAGATACCAGCTGCCCCTTCTCAACGATAATGGAGAGCTGGGCGGCGATTTTCTGAAAGGTGTCCACATGCACATCGGTGTAGGCGTAGGGCCTGATACTGGAGAAAAACATGAAGCCGACCGGGTTCCCGTTGGCGATGAGCGGGCATGTGAGCGAGGAGCGAATTCCTTCTTCAACGATCAGGCGTGTCGATTCGGAGGTGGGCTTGTGCTCAAGATACCGGACCAGGTCATCGATGATGCGCGGCCGGCCGGTCTCGATGATGGTTTGCAGGCTGCTGCCTGCCAATGAAGCCGCATAGTCGCGCCCCAATTGAAGATCGGGTTGGTCGGTCTTAGCCCAGTGCGCCCGCACGGTGTCTCCATCCTCAATCAATGAGAAGCCAATCCGGTTATAGGGAATCAGCTCATGGAAGCTCCCATAGACTTTTTCGAGAACATCATCAAGCAGCAGTCCGGCATTGATAGATTGCGTGATGCTGTCGATTTGCTGCCTTTCACGGCGACGGCTCTCAAGCAGCGTACCTAGCTCTTGTATGGCTAACCCCAACTGGTCGCTTTCATCTGACGGCTCGGTAGAAAAGCTTGTATCGTAGCGATCTTGCTTGAACTGCTCAATGCTCTCGATGTATTTGAGAATGCGCGGATCGACGTGCGAAGATTCCATTTTTATCTCCCTTGAAAATAGCAACGAGCAATGAGGCACAAGCAACGAGTTAAAAGCTTTGTACTTTGTATGTGCCTACTGCTATCACAAGCCTCAGCATAACCGGCCCTCGCCAATTCTGTCATACGCCACAATCACCGGCAAGCCGCTGCTATTTTCATCCTCTTGGGTGAGCCTTGGCTCATGAGCAACTCCCTCCACAACGCAATCATAGCACAAAAGCGGGTACTTTATGGAACTGCATCGACTAAGCAGCTTCTTCGCTGAACGCCTTGAGAATAAGCTTATCGTTCGCAGCGATCTGTAACCTGTTTACGGCAAGAATGCGGCCTGCCTCATTTCCTGTAAAGACCTGCTCGATTTTCAGTAAGGATTTGCTTCATTTCCTAGGAGGATTTGCTCTTGATCCTATAAGGATCGGACCGTTTCCAGTAAGGATTTACTCCGTTTCCAGTGAGGATTTGACCTGATTGAGGGTAGGATTTTGTGGAGGGACCATTTATCCGGTTGTGACATAGGACGGACCAGCACGGCAATTCCCGAGAAGTCTTTCTGAAACACGTCCTATTGAACATGTACCCGAAGCTTATTGGGGTGCGTTTCATTTCAGTCTAAAACCTCCCGGAGGTTGTGTAAAATCAGCTTGGCCCAGCATGAAGATAACCTCTGGGAGGTTGCGGTCAGCTTGTATGAAACACACCCGGCTTATTATGATTCACTAAAGGCCCGTTGTGCCTGACAGCGAAACGGCAAAAGATATTGGGGGTTAATAACAATGGTGCTACTCGGGGAGGCATCATCTGCTGCCACTGCTCAAGACATATTGGCGAAGAGGATCAGGCTTGTTACACTCTTCCGGGCAGATTCCCCAAGAACAGAAGCATGCATTGTGTTATCCGATCAGGCAGGAGGATTACATGCCATCTGAGCAGAACTACAAGCTGGTTGTGTTAGTCAAGCAGGTTCCCGACACGCACAATGTCACCAGCGACGCTATGAAAGAAGACGGCACCATGAACCGTGCCGTCCTACCCGCCATCTTTAACCCCGAAGATCTGAACGCGCTGGAAATGGCCCTGGCGTTCAAGGAGCGTTACGGTGGTGAGGTGACGGTCTTGACAATGGGGCCGTCCAAGGCCGCCGAGGTGCTTCGCGAATCGCTGTACCGGGGCGCGGACCGGGTGGTGCTGATCACCGACAGGAAGTTTGCCGGCGCAGACACGCTGGCGACCTCGTATACCCTCAAAAGCGCCGTCGAGAAGCTGGGGGCCTTCGATGTGGTTTTCTGCGGTAGGCAGGCCATCGATGGCGATACAGCACAGGTTGGCCCACAGACGGCAGAGAAGCTCGGTATCCCGCAGATCACCTATGCCGAATCAATTGTCGAGCTGTCCGGCGGTGAGATCGTCGTTCAAAGGGCGCTGGACCGCGGCATGGAGATGGTCAAGTGCTCGCTGCCATGCCTGCTGACGGTTGTGGCTTCGGCCAACCGGCCGCGCCCGGCTTCGGCCCGCAAGCGCATCGAATACAAACTGGCTGCCACTCCCTTCGAGTACCAGGACGTGCTGGAAAAGTGGCCGGAATTCGAGACCGTCGAAGCGTTGGAAGCCTACCTGGCCGAGCGCAGCTTGCAGATTCCCGTCTGGAGTGCTGCCGACCTCGATGTGGAGGAAGACAAACTGGGCTTGGAGGGCTCGCCGACACAGGTCTACAAGATCAACTTCGTCGTGCTGGAGACCCGGGACAGCAAAGAGGTGTCGCCGACGCAGGAAGGCGTCGAAACGCTGGTCCAGGAACTTGTTCAAGAATATGTGGTGGGGTAGAAAATGACTGATACGAAGAATATCTGGGTCTTCATTGAGCAAGACGAGGGGCAGATTGCAGATGTCAGCCTGGAACTGCTGGCCAAAGCACAGGAGCTGGCAGGCTCTTTGGGCGGCGAGGTCTGTGCGCTGCTGTGCGGGCATGATGTAGATGAGCTGGCGCAAACAGCCATCTCGCATGGTGCCGGCCGCGTTTTGCTCATCGACCATCCTGAGCTGGCGCTGTATCGCTCGCTCCCCTATGCCCGCGCCGTCACCGATTTGGTGCGCGATCGCCGGCCTTACATCTGCCTGTTTGGCGCCACCTCCGTTGGGCGCGACCTGGCTCCTCGGGTTGCCAGCGCCGCCCGGGTAGGATTGACCGCCGACTGCACCGATCTCCAGATCGGTGATTACAACTCAAAGAAAGATAAGCAGCTCTATAAGGACCTGCTTTACCAGATCCGGCCGGCCTTTGGCGGGAATATCATCGCAACGATTGTCAACCCGCGCACTCGCCCGCAGATGGCAACCGTGCGCGAGGGCGTCATGCGCTTGCAGCCGCCGGACGATACCCGCGAAGGCGTCATCGAGCGCATCGAGCCTGTAATTGAAGATCAGGACCTGGTCTTGCAGGTGCTGAGCCGCCAGGTGCGCCAATCGACCGTACATCTGAAAGATTCGCCCATCGTTGTGGCCGGGGGCGCCGGCGCAAGCTGCAAAGAGGACTTCGAGCTTATCCGCGAGCTGGCTCACGTGTTGGGCGGTGAAGTAGGCGCCTCGCGTGCGGCCGTCGATGCCGGGTTTATCTCTCCTGAGCATCAGGTTGGCCAGACCGGCATAACCGTTCGGCCCCGGCTGTACATCGCCGCCGGCATCTCCGGTGCCATCCAGCACCGGGCCGGCATGGACCAATCGAATAAGATCATTGCCATTAACACCGATCCCAATGCACCAATATTCCAGGTTGCTCATTACAAGATCGTCGGTGACCTGGCCGAGGTGATCCCCCTATTGATCAGCGCCCTGCGCGAAAAGGCGAAGTGAGGCATGAGGCATGAGTGCCAGGTGCTGAGTAAACAGCATCAAAGTGTAACACTTTGGCTGAAAGCTGATAGCTTATGAGTGAGGAGCACGAGCAACGATATGACCGAAAACTTTTTTCTGGATAATCAGGATATCCAGTTTCGATTAGAACACATCGACCTGCGCGAGGTAATCGAGAATAAAGAGAAGGGGTTTGCTTACCGGCAGGAGCATCCCACGGCGCCGCGCAATTACGCGGACGCCAAAGATAACTACCGCGTTCTATTGGAGGTGCTGGGCGAGATCTGCGCCACGGTGATCGCCCCCAGGGCCCCCGAGGCTGATGAAGAGGGCGCTACTTTTGGGCAGGGTGAAGTCGTCTATGCCGACGCCACGCAAGAGGCCGTCCAGGCGCTCAAACAGGCCGAGCTGATGGGCGTCATGCTGCCCTGGGAATATGGCGGGATGAACCTGCCGGAGGTGATCTACCAGAGCATGGTCGAGCTGGTCTCGCGCGCCGAAGCCGGGCTGATGACCATCTTTGGCCTGCAAGAGATTGCCTCGACCATCAACGAGTTTGGCGATGAAGAGACCAAGGCGCGCATTTTGCCGCGCTTCGCCCGGGGCGAAGTCGCCGGGGCGATGGTCCTGACCGAGCCCGACGCCGGCTCCGACCTGGGGGCCGTGCAAACGCGGGCGTTTTATGATGAGGAAGCCGGCACCTGGCGGCTCAACGGCGTCAAGCGCTTCATCACTAACGGTTGTGCCGAGATCCAGGTGGTGTTGGCCCGCAGCGAAGAGGGCACATCCGACGCGCGTGGGCTGTCCATCTTTTTGATCGAGCGGGATGAGACGGTCAAGATCCGCCGCATCGAGGACAAACTGGGCATCCATTCCTCCCCCACCTGCGAAATCCAGTACAACAACACCCCGGCGCTTCTGATCGGCAAGCAGCGCTTTGGCCTGATCCGCTACGCCATGGCGCTGATGAACGGCGCCCGTTTGGCAGTATCCGCTCAGGCATTGGGGATCGCCGAGGCTGCTTACCGGGAAGCTCACCGGTACGCCGAGGAGCGTATCCAGTTCGGCAAACCTATCAACACCTTGCCGGCCGTGGCTCGCATGTTGATGTCGATGCGAGGTGAAATCGAAGCGGCCCGCGCGCTCATCTTCGAGACCGGGCGCTGGGTCGATCTGCTCAAGAGCTACGAGCAGCTGCAAGCCGAGGGCGACAGCCGCGACCCCGATCTCCGCAAGAAGATCAAGCATGTCTCCAGCCTGGCCGATGCCCTGACGCCCTTGACCAAATACTACGCCACCGAGATGGGCAATCGTGTATGCTATCTGGCGATGCAGATCCACGGCGGGGTGGGCTACATGCGGGAGTTCAACGTCGAGCGCCATTGGCGTGACGTGCGCATCACCAATATCTACGAAGGCACCAGCCAGCTTCAGATCGTCGCTGCTATCGGTAAGCTGTTGAGCCGCACCCTTGATCCGCTGCTGGATGAATGGGCCGCCATCGATTATGGCGCTGAGCTGGCGCCTCTCAAAGAGCAGCTGGTCGGTGCAACGGAGCAGCTCAGGCAGTCCATCGATCATCTTAAAGGGCAGGAACACGAGATTATCGACTACTATGCGTCTGACTTGGTCAACATGGCGGCCTACATCGTTAATGGATGGCTGATGCTGCAAGACGCGACTCGCTCGGAGCGCAAGAGGAATGTTGCTCAGGTCTACCTTGCCGAGCATTTACCACAGGTCAACAGTGCCCATGCCGTCATTCTGGCTGCCGATACAACTCCACTAGAGGCCCAAGAGGCAGTCCTGAGTATCTGAGACTTCCTACAGTCACTCGAATGAGCGAGCCTCACAGGTTTGGTGCTGGGACAAGAATGTTGCATATATTCAACAATTCCTGGTTTGGGTAGCATGCGAGAATAGCATGGTTGATAGGTGAGAGGCGCTGAACCTCACCCCCTGCAACGGTGGCCGATAGCTATGCTCGCGACATCCCCCTCTCCGCCCGGCGGAGAGGGGACGTAGATCGCGTATCGAGCTGCTAAGCTTCTCAGGTGTAAGGTTGTGAGCCCCAAAACGGGCTTGGCCGGCTTGTCCATGTTATTTACGGGTGCTACCCAACCATACGCTTTATGTGGAATGTAAGGTGTATGAATGAGTGATGGGTGATGAAGTATGCATAAAAACAGCACAGGCCACGACGAGGGGAGGGTTTTAAGCACTCCCTCAGTGGCTCTTTGCCTTACAATCATCACTCGTCATCCAAAACTCATCACTTCTCTTGTGAGGTATCTTTCCAATTTCACATATAGCGTATCTTTGAAATTGGGGCACGTCTCTCTGACTCCCGGGGGGCCATTTGGTCTCACTCGGGTAAGCTTACTCTGTCCTGCGCATCCTGCTTGTTTCCCCAAAGTTTACTCTTCTTTTCCTATTTCTCGCACCCTTGCCCTTATCCTAGTATAGTAGACACAGCAATTCCCGGTTTGAAAGAATGCGCCCAGAAAAAAACTGTTTCACCGCAGAGTGCGCAGAGAACGCAGAGCAAAAAACAGGGTT
>JAFGMS010000308.1 GCA_016927375.1 Anaerolineae bacterium | reverse complement strand
TTACCGGTTACGGATGAATATCGACGGATGGATACCCATCCGTAACCAGCATCGATGTAGAGCATTTGTCCAATGTGACATTGTCAAGACCCTTAGTTATGGCTTGTCACGAAACACTTAAACAGTTGGGGATGACGGGTATCTTTACTGCCGGATTATTTCTGCTCAACTGTACCAGGACGATTATATCTCGGATAGGGTCAGCCGGATTGCAACTGTCCAGGAGAGCCATCGATGCACTGCGGGACTGCTGCGGCATGATAGTTGTGTGTAGCCACTCAGCAGCCTGGTGCTACCGTAGCTATGGGTAATGCGTAAAAGGTAAATACAGTAGATCACGCCTCTGTAGTTAGGGTGGGCATAAGACCTACCCCTGAAATATGTAAAACGACATGACTGTTCAGCTTGCTGATGAGTCGTTTGTCGATATCAGGCCTATACTAGTATTTTGGGGCGTAAGTAAACCCATAGTTATGGCTTGCCCCGAGATACTTAAACAGTTGGGAAGATTGTCTTAATCTGGCGACGAACTTATGCCCAACTGCACCAGATGCTGAACGCTGATAGCTGAGGAGTTACAGTTGCGCTATGATTGGGTAGGGTAACCGCCCAGGAAAATTTGAGGAGTAAATCGATGAGTCGAGAAGATAGCCCAAGCAAGCAAGGTGGCGGGATTGGCCGCCTGTTATCTTCGTTGGTTCTGGTAGCCCTTCTGGTAGTGATTGTTGTGGTCGGCTACCTGATTGTTGATACAATGTTGGCCTTGCGTGAGCCGGTGACAGGCGTTAATACACAAATTCAGCAGATACTGAACCCCACCCCCACCATCGTGGCTGACCCGGTAACGGTGGTACGCCAGGTTCGCTCGCTCAGCCGCTTAGAGACAGCCTCCTATACCATCGAGAAGGTTATCACCGCCGAAAGCGGCGAGGGACCGCTTGGCTTTCTGTTTCAGGATAAGCTGCTGCTGGTTGCTCAGGGTGAGGTGATTGCAGGCGTCGATCTCGATCGTATCAGCCAAGAGAATGTTCAGGTCGTCAAAGATTCGGTCTTTATCACCCTGCCCGCGTCAGAGATCTTCGTGGCGACGCTGAACAATGACGCCACTTACGTGTATGACCGGCAGACCGGGGTGTTCGGCCAGCAGGTCGATCTCGAAACACTGGCCCGCCGGGAAGCCGAAAGCGCCATCCTGCAGGCAGCGCTGGAAGACGGCATCCTGAACATGGCCCAGGAGAAGGCTGAGCAGGTCGTGCAAAATCTCATGGAAGCAGTCGGTTTTACTGAGGTGGTCTTCGTAAGAGGCACGCCGGCACCCGACCAAAATCGCGGTGAGTGAATTTGTACCTGTTTCCGGCAAGAATTCGACCTGTCCCATTTCCTATAAGGACCTGCTCGGTTTCCAGTAAGGATTTGCTCGAATTCCTATAAGGATTGAGCCCGGATCCTATAAGGATCGGAGCGTTTCCAGTAAGGATTTGCCCCATTTCCTATAAGGATCCGGAGCGTTTCCTATGAGGATTTGGCCTGATTGAAGGTAGGATTTTGCACTATCCAGCCTCGCCCGTATCAAACGGCCAGCGGTAATTCGCCTGCCGGACTAATCGTAGGATTGCCCCACTGACAAGGTTTCACGGTACAGTCTTGAAGAGATTTTCCGTGAAGTACTTAACACCTCCATGTGCCATTTGTGCTTTCTGTAGTTGAGCCACGATGATACAATCAACCAATCACACAATCGATCAATCAATGGGATAGGGTGACTATGACCAAGACGCCTGCTGACCGTGCTGCCGAGCTCCGTGAGCTGATCAATTTCCATATCTATCGCTACCATGTGCTCGCTGCGCCGGTGATCACCGACAGCGAGTATGACGAGCTCTACTGGGAGCTGGTGCAGCTCGAAGAGGAGCATCCTGAGCTGGTGACGCCGGATTCGCCTACCATGCGTGTGGCCGGCCAGGCTCGCGACGACCTGCCCAAGGTTCAGCATGCCGCGACCGTCCTCAGCCTGCAAAATGCTTTCAGTGATGACGATGTGCGGGCCTGGCGCGAGCGCATCGGCAAGCTGCTGCCAACGACGGTGGATTTGGACTACGTCGTCGAGCCTAAGTTCGATGGATTGTCCATCGCTCTGACTTACGAGAACGGTGTCTTCGTGCAAGGGGCGACACGCGGTGATGGCGATATCGGCGAAGATGTGACGCCCAATTTGCGCACCATCCGGCATTTGCCGCTGCGCATCCCGGCCGATCCTGACGGTCCACCTGCGCCGCCCCGGTTGGTGGTGCGCGGCGAGATTTACTTCGAGCTGAGCACCTTCGAGGAACTCAACCGGCAGCGCATCGAAGCCGGCGAGCCGCCTTTTGTCAACCCCCGCAATGCGGCATCGGGCGCGCTGCGCCAGCTTAACCCGCGCATCACGGCCGAGCGCCCTCTAAGCCTGACCTGCTATACCATCCTTGACGGCGATGGCGATCTCCCTCAAACACAGTGGGACACCCTGCATTACCTGCAAGGGCTGGGCTTCCCGGTGATGGTCGATTTGTGTGCCCATTATGACGACCTGGAAGAGCTGATCGCCTATCTCCACACCTGGGATAAGCGGCGCAAGACGCTTGATTTTGAGATCGATGGCCTGGTCATCAAGGTCAACGATCTGCGCATTATGGCCGACCTGGGCGTGGTGGGCAAAGACCCGCGCGGCTCGGTGGCCTTCAAGTTCCCGGCCGAAGAGCGTACTACCAGGCTGCTCGATGTTGCCTTCAACGTCGGCCGGACGGGTGTGCTGACCCCTAATGCCGTCCTGGATCCGGTGGTGGTCAGCGGCGTGACCGTCAAGCAGGCCACCCTGCACAACTTTGACTATGTGGCCGAGAAGGACATTCGCATCGGCGATACGGTAATCGTCAAGCGCTCCGGCGAGGTGATCCCCTACGTAGTCGGGCCGGTAGCCGACCTGCGCGACGGCAGCGAGCAGCCCATCAGGCCGCCGGCAGCTTGCCCGGTGTGCGGCAGCAGCATCACCCAGCAGCCCGGCGAGGTGGCCGTCTACTGCCCCAACCCGGCCTGTCCGGAGCGCGTGGTACGGGCCATCGAGTATTTCGTCTCACAGGGGGCGATGGACATTGAGGGGATGGGAGAGCGCATCGTGCGGCAGTTGGTGGCCACAGGGTTAATCCGGGACGTAGCCGACCTGTATTTTCTGACCGCTGATCAGTTCCTGGAGTTAGAGGGTTTCGCCCAGAAGAAAGCCGAAAACCTGCTTGCGGCCATCGATGCCAGCAGGTCGCGCCCGCTGCCTCGCGTGCTGGCGGCACTCGGGATCAAGGGGGTGGGCGGGACCATCGCCGAGCTGCTGGTCAGCCATTACCCATCGATGGAGCAGTTGATGCAGGCATCTCAAGATGCCCTGCAGAACATCGAAGGGCTGGGGCCGCAGATCTCCGGCGCCATCGTTGCGTTCTTCGCCGATACCGCCAACCGGGCGCTGATCGACAAGCTAAAGCAAGGCGGCGTTAAGATGGATGCAGAGGTCAAAGCGCGCGCCTCGGATAAGCTGGCCGGGCTGACCTTCGTGCTGACAGGCACGCTGCCGACGATGACCCGCGGCCAGGCCGATGAGCTGATCGAGCAGCACGGCGGCAAGACATCCGGCAGCGTCAGCAAGAAGACCAGCTATGTGCTGGCCGGCGAAGCGCCCGGCAGCAAGCTCGATAAGGCCCGCGAGCTGGGCGTGCCGGAGATCGATGAAGACGGGCTAAAGGCATTGCTCGATTGACGATTGGCTATTCAACATCTTTGCCAATTTGCGATGAGCGAGTCGAAGGCAGCCGCGATGCCCGCCGGCGAAACGCGAGACGTAACGCGTGATATGTAAAAACGGCAAAAGACCTGAACGAATTATAATCGGCTCCGGATTTTCCGGAGATTGTTTTACCCATCTCACACTGTCATTCCTGCGAAAATAGGGATCCATAGGGACACAAGTGGATTCCCGCTTTCGCGGGAATGACAGGGTCGGCGAAGGACTTGATGTTTAGAGACTATTTATCGCGGGAGGTTGGGAGCTTCCGGGCGGAGGGCTGAAAACTTCCGGGCAGAGGTTTAGCACCTTCTCAACCTGTCTGTAGCTGTATCGTCTGTTATCGTCTGTTTAGGGGAGTTGCTTCATGAGCACAATCGATAAACCTTCAACCGGCATCGTCACACTCAAGCATGGGCGGGAGAAGCCGCTCAGGCAGCGGCATCCCTGGGTCTTCTCCGGCGCCATAGACAAGGCCGATGCCGACCCGGGCACCCTGGTTGTTGTGCGCAGCCAGGCAGGTGAGTTCCTGGCACAGGGTTACTACAATCCGCGCTCGCAGATTGTCGTGCGTGCTCTTTCCTGGCGCGAGGATGATGTCATCGATGCGTCCTGGTGGCGGGCCCGGCTGCAAGCTGCCATCGATGCCCGCGCCGGGCTGGCGACTTACGAGAGTCTGGTGGCCTACCGTCTCGTTTACGCCGAGAGCGACGGCCTGCCGGGCCTGATCGTCGACCGTTACGGTGACTACCTGGTGATACAGTCCCTGACATTGGGCATCGAGGCAGTCAAGCCCATGCTGATTGAGTTGCTTGTCGATTTGGTACAGCCCAAGGGCATCATTGAGCGCAGTGATGTGGATGTGCGCAAGAAAGAAGGACTGGAGGATATAACCGGCCTGGTGTGGGGCGAACCACCGCCGGAGCCTTTCATCATCCGAGAATACGGGCTGCAATACCCTGTTGATCTGCCGGCGGGCCACAAGACGGGCTTCTATCTCGATCAGCGCGAGAACCGCCGCTGGCTGCTTGGTCAATCGCTGGAAGGGCAGGAGGTTCTCAATGCCTTCAGCTATACGGGGTCATTCAGTGCCTGCGCGGCGCTTAGAGGAGCACGTCAAATTGTGAACGTCGATTCGTCACAAGCAGCCCTCGACGCGGCCAGAGATATGATGGCGCTCAACGATCTCGATCAGGTGCCGGCCGAGTATGTTGCTGCGGATGTATTCGAGCAGCTGCGGGTCTACCGAGAAGAGGGCCGCACTTTTGACCTCATCATCCTCGATCCCCCCAAGTTTGCCCACAGCTCGCGTGATATTGAGCGGGCGGCACGCGGCTACAAAGACATCAACCTGCTCGCTTTCCGGCTGCTCAGGCCCGGTGGGCTGTTGCTCACCTTTTCCTGCTCAGGGCTGGTTCGTCCTGACCTGTTTCAGAAGATCGTCTTCGCAGCCAGCATCGATGTGTACCGGCAGGCACAGATCATCGGTTGGCTGGGCCAGGGCTCTGACCATCCGGTGCTGCTCACTTTTCCGGAAGGCCAGTATCTAAAAGGGTTGGTTTGCCGGGTGCTAAGGCATGAGGAGTGAGGCCAGAGGCATGAGGGATGAGGAGTGAGATACCAGTAAGCGGAGGGCTTGGCGTGAAAGATATTGAGAAATTCGAGGATTTGATTGCTTGGCAGAAAGCCCGATCATTGACAAAGGCAGTTTATTCTGTGACTCGTGAGGATGCATTTGCGAAAGACTATGGACTGTGTGGGCAGATCCAACGTGCAGCTGTTTCGATCATGTCGAATATCGCAGAAGGCTTTGAGCGGGGCAGTGCAGCGGACTATCATCACTTTCTCGTGATTGCAAAATCTTCCTGTGCTGAGCTTCGTTCTCAACTCTATGTTGCTCTTGACGTAGGTTATATCAAACATGCAGATTTCACCAACCTGATGTCTCAGGCAGATGAAGTGGCACGTATTGTGGGTGGACTTCCTAAGCACAAGCAATCTTCATATCGTTCAAACTCATAACTTTCTACTCGTGCCTCTGGCCTCATCCCGCATCCCTTGTTTTTGGCGGTTCCGTTATCTTCACCAACTGCTCCAGCTTATTGCTCGTCTCGCGCCAGGCGACGCGGCTGAGGCCGAGCTTCTGCCGGAGCTTATCAGGGTCCATCTTTGCACGGTAGTCCTTCAGCGCGCTTGTCCACCGCAGCGTTTCGAAGGAAAGCTTCTGCCGCTGTACGTTTGCCGCATCGGCAATATCCCTCAGCACATACTCTAGGTTACGGGCCGTACAATCGAAGAGCGTGTCGCGCGGCCGGCGCTGAGCCAGATATTCATCCAGTACAGCCAGCCACTCCCGCCCGAAGACGATTTTGCGCTCTTTATAGCGCATGCGCGGATTGGTATAGCGTATCCACAAGATCGTAGCTGTTGAGTCCGAGCGGTCGATGTCGGTGAGACGGATGCCCATACACTCGCTCTTCTTGATCCCCGTTTGCAGCAGCAGGTTAACAAGCAGATGCGGGCGCGCATCGGGCTTCTCCAGGTTGTGGCGAATTTCTAGCGTAGCCTCAAGCACCCGCTCAATTTCCTCGTCGGTGGGCACGTCCGGCAGCGGGCTGCCAACTGACATCTGGATGATGGCCGTTGACGGATCGGAGGAGATGGCCTTCATCTCATGCAAATAGCCAAAGAAATTCTTAAGGGCTGTCACCCGCCGGGCATAGGTCTTGGGGCTGCATGGCACACCGCGCTCGTGCTGCATCCAATGCAGGAACTTGCTGAGGTCGGCTGTGCCGATGGCATTGATGGCTGTTTCTTTACCAAGCCACTTCGCCAACAGTCCTATGTCGCTCCTGAATGCCTTAATGGTATAGGGCGAGAAGCCACCCAGCATTAGGGCATCGAGGTAAATCGTGATGGAGTCTTTGAGAGGCATATCCGGCTTGAGTTCCAAGACGGACTCATCACCTGGCGGCGTCTCGGCTTCAAACAGCGGGAGTTGGTCCTTATCACTCATGGTTTTGCTCCCTGATAGTAGATGGCTGATGGCTTATAGCATATGGCTGATAGCAGATAATCGCGAATTCGTTGCTCGGTACGATTGTTTGTTCACTCTATCCAGAAGATGTGCTCCAGATAGGGGCCGATAACGGCCCGGTAGGGTATCTCGACCCGTGCTCCCTCCGGCGTCTCGTAACTGATCACGTGATCGGCGCCGATTACGCCCGTCCGGATGTTCTCCCGCGGGATGTCTTTCACGAGCACAGCCAATCGCATCATCTGATCGAGCGACAGGTCGGTATCGATGCTTTGCTGTAGAGAAGCATATAATGCCGGAGCTTTTTCGACCAGTGTCGGCAGCATATCCAGGCTCAAGACTTTATCGCGGATAGCAAAAAGAACGTCTTGTTGGCGCTCCGCTCGGCCAAAATCGCTGTCAGCATGGCGTGTCCGGACGTACTTCAAGGCTGTCTCACCGTCGAGATGCTGCAATCCGGCCTCGATGTAGAATGGGTCGTAGCCGTAGTCTGCGCTGGGATAACTTGAGTCGTAGATGGTCTTAGGGACATTGATGTCAATGCCGCCAATTTCATCGACCAGGGTGACAAAAACGTCGAATTCAATCAGAGCATAATGGTTGACACGTATCCCGAGATTATATTGGACAGTCTCCATAGCCAGTGGGCCACCAGCGAAGAAGTAAGCCGTATTGACCCGGTGCAGACCATAGCCGGGGATATCGACATACAGATCACGGGGGATTGACAGCACGCTGGCCTGGTGATTGATGGGATCGACCATCAACAGCATAAGGCTGTCAGAGCGCGGCCGGTCGGTGCCACGCTGATCGGGACGGGTGTCAGCGCCCATCAGCAAGATCGTGACGCGATCTGTGCCCTGCCATTGATAAGCATTGCCGATATCAAGAGTTGGGGCCATGAAATCGGGGTTGGCGGTGGCGTTAGGCGGTATGAGCGGCGAGCTGTCGCCGGCCAGCACATTGCCGCTCACCAGCGCCCGGATAACAAGGGCCACAACCAGGGCGATTGCCAATGTACCAAAAAAGAGCCCGGCCACACCGATAACCGTTCCCCAAGGGCCAAGACGTGGTAGGGGCAGACGATTGAATTGAGACTTCAATCGAGCCAGCATACCGCTTATGGATGTTCTTCCAGCGGAACCTTTATTTTTGCTATTTCGAGGATGACGATCAGATCGGGACATGTTCACCTTGCCTCATGTTCAGGGCCTCTATGAGTTTACCATATCTTTGCTGCAGCAGTATGGTAAGGAAGCATCGGTGTGGAGACAGCGATTCCCGCTTTGGGGATTTATCGCATTGATTGCTGGTACAATTGCATGTTTTTACTCCGTGTTTTCTTATCATCAGACCATGTCAAGGCACAGAACGGATAGATTGTGCTCGGAAGAGAATGAAAACACAGAGGTTACTACAGCCTGACATGTTTTGCTTGCATACAACTCCGTCTCTGCAATTGCTTTCGTATATCGGATAGCGTATACTATGCCACCTGTATGCGAAAAAGCCTCTTAGTTCAATCCAGAAATCTTCTCTCAACAAAGAGCATGGCCGGACTACCTATCTCACAATCAGTAAAACGCATTTTGCCTTTCAGGCGACCAACGGGGAAATGCCTGTGCAAAAGAACCAACCCTACCCTTCGATATCTATCCCGCGCATAGCCTGGTTGATGGCACTACTGGTGACCGTGTTGTCGTTGGGCATCTACGTGTGGACGTTGTATCCCGGCGCCGGGCCATTCCTGGACAGCTTCGAGCTTCAGATGGCGGCTTTGGTGAAAGGGGTGATCCATCCTCCCGGCAGCCCGCAGTACCTGATGCTGGGGCGTCTGGCGATGACCATCCTGCCCGGCCCCAGCCCAGCCTACCGGCTCAACTTGCTTTCGGCGCTGACCGGCGCCGCGACGGTAGGCGTTGTCTACCTGCTAACTTATCGATTGACACGCAGCCTGTTTGCCTCCGGCTATGCCGGCCTGTGCCTGGCGCTGGGGCTGCACTTCTGGTTCGAGTCGATCATCACCGAGCTGTATGCGCTCAATGCGCTTTACGTTGCCCTGGTGATGTATTGGCTGCTGGCCTGGCACCAGACCGGCCGCAAGGGGTTTTACTGGGCAGCAGTGGTCGCCTATGCGCTGAGCTTCGGCAACCATCAGAGCATGATTCTGCTGCTGCCTGCATTCATCTATGTCGTGTTTATCACCGACCGCGCCATGCTCCTGCTCCCGCTCAACCTGCTCATCACAGCCGGGATTGTACTGCTGGCGGCTCTTCAATACCTTTACGTCCCGGTCCGGGCCGCCGCTCAGCCGCCTTTCTGCAACTACTGCCCCGGCCTGATCCCTTCTTTGGGCGATTACGTGCGCGGCCCGCTGCTGGAGTACCTGACCGGTGGACCGTTCAAGGGGCAGATGTTCGGCATGTCCTACCATGCACTCTTGAGTCGGCTGCCCGATTCCGTCTGGGAGTGGAACAAGGAATTCATGCCCTGGGGATACATCTTGGGGATAATCGGCGCCTGGGAGTTGGTCAGGCGCGAGATGAGGCCGGCCTGCCTGCTGCTGCTGGCGATGGCAGCAGAGTATATCTTCGTCATGGGCTACGATATCCCTGACTGGTACACTTTTCTGGCTCCCTGCTATGTGATCTTCGCGCCGCTGGTGGGATATGGCGCGCTCCGGCTGTGGGAAAGCTTCAAGCCGGCGGCAGGGTCTATCACCCATCGTGTCTACATGATAGCGCTGCCTGGCCTGGCCGTTCTGACCCTGGCCGCCGGGTTTTATACTAACTATCGCCCCATACGCCAAAGCAGCAGCAGCGACTACACCCTGATAGGAGAAACGCTTCTCGAAAGCACCCGGCCGGGCGCCTGGGTGCTGATGCCGCGCCCGAGTTCTACGGCATTCTATTACAGCTGGGCGGTCCAATACTACGCCTTCGAAGAAAGCCGGCCGGCCGACCGGGTCATCGTTCCGTTGGCCTTCTTTACAACCTGGGATTTCGATCTGCTTGCCCCCGCCGAAGACACGCTGCCCCGCCTGGTGATGGTATCGACGCCGGAGGTCAACCCACCGCCCGGCCCCGAACCCTACTATCTGTCCTGGGATAAAGCTGCCCCCCAGCTGGAAGCTGACCAACTCCTGGAAGCACAGCGCCGGGGGACACGCCCGCAGCTTATCGTGCTCGACCCCACCGATGACCGGGTGCAAGAGTGGGGGCTTCTTGCTATCTGTACACCGGATGATAATAACCTCGCTGGCTACGAGGTCGTGGCGCTGGCAGGTGACCCACCTACACCGCTCGTCGATGAGGCCCGGTGGATGGCCATCCAGGGCCGTGTCTATTACCCATCAGGCGCAGGCGAGCCCGGCTGCCCAAATGATTGATGATTGTTTGATTGACGATTGACGATTGGTCCCCACGTATGCGGGGATTGATGATTGAAAAACAAAACTGAATGGCGAGTGACGAGTTTACAGTTCACGGTTTTCCATTTATGCCATAAGCCATAAGCCCATGAGACCTAAACGCCTATCACCATTCGCCTTACCGACACTCATCCTGCTTCTGGCCTTTGCCCTGCGGGTCTATCACCTCGATCACCACGCCATCTGGGGCGATGAGGCTTTTAGCGTTGCGGTCGGCAAGCTGCCTTTGGCTCAGGTTGTCGCCGGGGGCACTGATACCCATCCGCCGCTCTTCCACACACTGCTGCACTACTGGATGCCTCTGGCAGGAGACAGCCCTTTTGCCGTCCGCTTCCTCTCCGTCATTCCCGGCATGCTGCTGGTTGCGACCATCTACGCGTTGGGGCGGCGGCTGCTCGGCGAGCGGGCAGGCTTGCTGGCGGCCGGCCTGGCCGCCATATCCTCATTTGCAGTTTATTACAGCCAGGAAGCCCGGATGTATTCGCTGGCAGCAGCCTTCACGGCGCTTTCGGTCTATACCTTCCTGAGGCTCATCGATGCGCCTGATGCCCGGCTGTGGTCCCGGAAGTCGAGATTCTGGCTTGCGGCCTACCTGGTCACCACACTGGCGGCCATGTACAGCCATTATTATGTCTTCTTCGTAATCGCGGCCGAAAACCTGTATGCGCTGTGGAAGGGATGGAAGCATAAGCCCTGGCCGGCAACATGGATTGGCATGCAGGTTGTCCTGGCTATCGCCTATCTGCCCTGGGTGAGCGCCCAAACCGGCTACTTATCCGGACGCGCCAACACCCGCCTCGATGCCTGGGGACCATCGGGAATGCAGGATGTGTGGATGCGGGCGCTGATTGCTTTTGGGGGCGGAACCCATGTGCCGGCCGATGTGAAATGGGCGGCGCTCGGTCTGACGCTGCCGGTTGCACTGGGCATCATCGACATTTTGGGGCGACGGACGGAGAATGAGGGCAAAGTGCCCGGCTCTGCGGTCTTCCTGGTGCTCTACCTGGTCGTGCCGATGCTGATCGCCTGGCTGGTTGGTCCGATTATGCCCTTCTTCTATGAACGGTTCCTGTTGGTGGCCTTCCCAGCCTATCTGCTCCTGCTGGCCGCCGGGCTGATGGCAATGGGGCGGCGCCGCTCGCCGCTGCTCGTCCTGGGAGGGCTGGGTCTGGCGCTCACCGTTGGGATCAACATCTACTCACTCAACAACACCTATCACGACCCGGCCTATGCCAAAAGCGGCTACAACCGGCTGATGGCATACGTGGCTCAAAATGCCCAGCCCGGCGATGCGTTCCTGCTGCTCAACCCGGAGCAGCGCTATCTGTACGATTATTATGGGTTTACGGGCATTCCTGCCTACTGGTTTCCCCCACCTGCTCCCTGGGACGATCCGGCCACTCAAAGCACCATGGACGACATCGAAGCCCAGCACGAGCGGTTATGGCTGGTGCTCTTCGGCAATGCGTATGATTGGGATTTCGGCCAGGGTTTGCAAAACTGGCTGAGTGCCCACACCTTCCGGGCCTATCATGGCGATTATGTCGACGGTGGTTTGGAGCTTCACCTTGTTGGCGATGTGCAGCCCTCTGAGCCCATCGACGCCCGCTTTGCGGGGGCGATCCGTCTGACCGGCTATGGGATGAGCGGCATGTCGATCATCCCCGGCGGCGCCCTGCAGGTTGCCCTCGCGTGGGAAGCTTTACAAGAGATGGACCGCGACTACACCATCTTCGTTCACCTGGTCGATGATGAGCAGCACATCTGGGGGCAGATGGACAGCCCGCCGGCGGGTGGCAATCGCCCCACTTCAACGTGGCAAGTAGGCGAGACCTCGGTCGATAGGCTGGCCTTCCAGGTCGACCCCGAAACGCCGCCCGGGACCTACCGGCTCCAGGCCGGCTGGTACGAGCTGGCGACGCTGGAACGGCTGCCGGCCGTCGATGCAACGGGGAACACCCTTGGCGATCATGTGGTGCTGGCCCAGATTACCGTCGAATAGCGAATGGCGGACAGCTTATAGCCGTATGCTAACCGCTTATTCCGGCATGCCCGAGCAGATGTCTTCCTGATTGGTTATTTTTCTCACCAGTCTCTCGTGGCGATGGTTGAGCGCGCGTAATGTTTCTGTGCGCAGCAGACCAGGCCGCCAGGTTTCGGCCAGGCTTATTCCTGCTTGTGTCCACCGGAGTGCCTGCTGCAAATCGATTTGATGCCATTCGTAATGCTTGGCCAGCTCCTCATGACCGGTTGTGTCCTGCTTGAGATCGGCCAGGTATTCCCACAGCGGGAGGGCCTCGCTGCGCCGCTCGGCGCGTTTGAGCAGCCTGGCCAGGCTGCTGAGTGCCTCCTGGCGGTGTTCTATCTCTGCCATTTCGTCCAGGGCAATACGGTAGACAGTCTCGCACTCCGCCAGCATGCCCTGGCTCTCGTACCAGCGTGCTATGCTCAGACGGTCATCGGCGGGCAGGCCGGCTGCATCCGGCTTGCCGAATACTGACGCGAGCCGGGCAGCCAGCACGACCATCGAGAGGATATCCTGTTCGTTGTGGTAGAACACTCGCAGCATCTCCCTGGCGCTGCCGGTCTGTAGATACTGCTGGTAGAGGGTCGGGATCAGCCATCCGGGGATGTCTTCTGTCGTACGAGGAATGGCCAGGATATCTCTTTCCAGGGCGCCCAGCGCGCAGGAAGGCAAACGGCGTTTCCACAAGCGGCGGGCCGGGGGCAGTAAATCGAGGTTAGGCAGGCTGCCAAGCTGCGTCGATTTGCGTGCCAGGATGTGGCGGTTTAACAGGAGCGGCACATCGAATGAGCGGCCGTTGAAGGTCACCAGCCCGCCGTCAGGCCACAGCATATCGTGAATGAAATCCAGCATGGCGGGTTCTTCGGATGGGCTGCGTAAAAAGAGCTGATGGACCTCGAAGTCATCTGAGGCATTGAAAAAGCCCAGGCCAACCATGAAAGGCAGCGCGCCCACGCCGCCAAGCCCGGTTGTTTCGGTGTCAAGGAAGACGAAGCGTCTGATATCAATGGGGTGTGCGAGGGAGAGGCTGCCCATCCGGGCGATCATCCCGGCATCCAGCGCCAGCCAGGAAGCCAGAGGGAGCACACCCTGGAGCGTCTCTGGTGCATAAGTGCGCACGACCTCGAAGCAGGCACCCGATTCCCCTTCACGCACCTGACCCTCGATGAGGGCTTCGATGCCGGCTGTGGGCGCGGCCGGTTTTGCCTTCCATCTATCACCCTTGATGACACCCAGGCGGCTCAGGCGTTTGCGGAGATCATCGGTAGTCACGCAAAGTACTCGTCTATCTTTGGACTCAGAACATACGACAGCATCAGAGTGCTAGTTTATCACATCTGGCGATAATTATTGACGTTGTGTAACTGCTCAGCTCTTAGCTGTTGGCTTTTAGTTTTTGGGATGGTTCACCGTTATGTAAAATGAGCCAAGTGATTTGCAAAACGCGTCATATTCGGTGTCTTACCCCTTCTCGGCGCTGTCATTCCCGCGAAAGCGGGAATCCACCTGTTACGCTGAGC
>JAFGMS010000307.1 GCA_016927375.1 Anaerolineae bacterium | reverse complement strand
GCTTCTCCTTCCACAGCCGCTCCAGCTCGGCGGCTGCCAGGGCAATGTCCAGATGGGCCGGCTCGATGGCCTGGGAGAACAAATCGACCACTGCGTTATCGATGTGCGGGGCGCTGAAGTGCCGGCAGTAGGCCTCGCCGTACTGCTGATTAGCCCCGTGACAGGCGTAACCGGGGCTATGCTCAGAGCGCGTGTGCAGCGCCCAGCCACATCGAACACAAAAAAACGATGCCTTGCAGCAGCGCCTGGCCTGATCGGGCCGAGCCTTTCTGCCAATGAGCCCCCATGGCATTCTCCTCCAATCGGCATTGGTTGTGGAGTACTGCTCCCAGTTGATGTAGGCCGGGAAAGCATCCTGGTTCAGCACTGGCCATTCGTCCAGCGGCAGCCGGTGGGTGATCACCTTGCCCGTTTCCAGTCGCTCATAGCCCACCGGCAGCCGCACGGCCAGATCGCCCCGTCGGGCTTTGTTGAGCAAGGCCGGGTAAAGCTGGATACCCATGTTGAACCACTGAGCTTCGGCGAATGAGCCCTTCAGCCCCGCGTCTGCCAAGCTCCCGCAGCCACATCAGAAGTCCCATTTTTCCTTTCCCGAGAATAGTGCTGAGCAATGAGTACTGAGTGCCGAGTCAAAGGCTTTGGTCCGCCCATATATACTTTGGTTTCTATCACATGCATCCAACATGCTCTGATGCTGTTGAGCTAGACGTCAGGCTGCCCTGCTCGGCCAGTGCCCTCGCATTTCGAGCATTCCATTGTACCGAGATGTGCCCGCTGGATTTGCCCCGTTCCACAGCACGCCGAGCATTTGCCGGTCACGGCCTCGTAGCATTCCTCACAGTAGCCATCATGAGTAAGTGCGCGGCTCTTGAACGAAACCTGTTTCTTATGGCATCGCTTGCATTCCTTCCACTCCATCGGACCTCCGTTGAAAATAGGCTTGAGGCATGAGGGATGAGGCATGAGTAAATGTGTACAGAGACAGTCTATCTACATGGCGGGTGGCGACGCAAGTAGAGACTAACACATCTTATCATTCCCGCGAAGGCGGGAATCCATACGCCGCAATCACCCTATAGAGTGGGGTTGCCCACACCCTCTGCGATTGTACAGGCAGGCCGTACTTTGAGTACAGTAGCGCAAAAACACCACCGACGCACCTTGTGATACACTGGGAAAAGCGGCAAGTAGAGCAGTGTGTGAATTGCCATTTGATTGGCTTGACTGTGTCATGATCTTCGTCGGGCCGGTGTTATTGTTATTATCAAGGCTCTTCAACTCACCGCAATGGGGGAGGTGTCCCAGAGAGATGCAACTGAACGATAACATGGCACCAGCATGAGCGATAACAACGCTCACCCGTCAGAGCGGGATACACGGCGTCAACCAGTATCCGATTTGATAATCAAGTGGCTGCCGCGAGTTGTAATCGTGTGGTTGCTCATGATTGGCTTGTTGGCTGCTGCCTCTGTCTGGGAACGCAATTTCCTAGAAAATGGTGTGCCAGGCATCTACTGGCTGTTCGTTGCCTATGGCAAGATAGCAGGATGGTTCACCTATCTGTTTTACCTGACTGGTTTCTTTTTCTGCTTGTTTCTTGTTGCTCCTCCTCACCTTGTGGGCATCTTTGGCTTCTTTAAGGGCGAACCCCTTTGGGCCAGGTACCGTCCTTCCAACAGCAAGCTTTTGGTTTTTGGCAGGCTCATGCTGGCTATCTTTGTTTGCATCGGCTCTACGTGGCTGGGAGTAAGTCCTTTCGGTCACATTAATCGCCACGTTGATACAGTGCATGGACATGGATCGGTATATCATCTGGCCTATGCTATGAGTGGCAACATTTCCGAGTGGGAAGCGGGCAGATCCTTTCATTATGTGCTTACCAATTGTGACTTGGGGAATATCGTCTGCAGTCAAATTGATGACATACCTGCAGATTACTGGCCATTTGTAGAAGATGAAGCAAAAGCCACCTCGCTAAACTACGATGCGGCGGCAGATGAAATTCAGGTTATCGAGAGGGGCACCACGATTTATACCTATCAGCCATAGCGGTTGATGCTACACCGGCTTGTCGGCAAGGTGAAGCCAATCAAGGATAAGGTAGTGGTGAGCAAATGAGCAGAGATACAAAACAATCAGAAACCAAAAATGCACCACCGGAAAAACTCCGCTGGTACTATAGACAATTGCTCACTATCGTCGCCATTACCTTGATTTTCATCGGAATATGGTATCTGATCCCGGCATGAAAACAACTGTTCCGTACAGATCGTTACCCTGGAATTTACTGGCTTTTTGTGGCTGACAGCGACATGACACTTTTCCTTGCTTTGTGTGTGACACTGGGAGGTATTGGTATCCTTTGTATCATATGTGGAATCCAAAAGAAGCTACCTGATGACCCAACACAGGGGATTTTGCCCATCAGTGCGCTTCAGGAAGCCGTCAGGTTTCTGGAGATGGTTATTGTCTTCGCTGTAGTCGTACGATTTGTCGCTCGAACCTTTCTCTTTGATTTGACCTTCATAATCCCTTTTCAGAACATGGATAATGTGCACACTGACACAAGCGTCTTTCATCTGACCTACTACGATTTGCCCTATTTTTCCGATGGTGACCCTTATGGCCTGATAGAGTGCGACGCCCGCGATATTGTCTGCAAACAGATTGAGTCGATAGTTGTAGTTCCATTGGTTGACGATAAAGGCCCGGAACAACCCACTCTGAAAGACAATAATGCTAGTGAAACGCTATATATAGCGGTGAAGATCGGTGACTACGACAAAGACCAGCTCACGCTGAGACACAATGATATCACCCACACGTTGTACGTGGAAGGGAACGGACAAACTTACTATTCATACCAGAGAGGACAGTGAACACCGTTGTTTCATTGAGAAGATATAAGCAGGTTGTGTGGAATGTGGGCTAAACGCGGCGAAGACAATCAGCTCGGAGACTATCCTCCGTTGTATTAGACATCACAGCGGCCTCACGCAAAACATCAGTCATACTATTCTAGGCTACGTCAGTTCTCCGTTGTGCCCTTTGATGTGCTCTTCTATCAGGAATTCAACATCTGCGCACAGTGCTCTCAAACTGTAGGGGTTCAGGCGATAGGCAGCAAGGATTACGCAGTCCTGAGCGCTCTCCGTCCAACGTGCTATCCACGCTTCCTCTTTCCCAAGAAAGTTATATCGGCATAGTCCCTTTCTGGCGGCGTATTTAATCGACTCTTCAAGCAGCAGGTTCCCCGGCGAGCAGCGACGATATTCCTCGTCATATCCGATATTCAAAAGCCAGTAGGAGTTCGCAGATTCAATGGCATACTGTTCAGCTACTCTTCGTCCATTGATCGTGAGAAAGCTCAGTCTCAAGGTATCGTCTTTCCAGGCAGCGAAAGCATACCGCTCAAAGAACTGCCTTCTGGCGTCGATGGATAGTATGGCCGTGTTACTCTCACCTTTCCACCCGGACCCCTCAATTTGAAATGCCACGTCGATATACTCCTGCAATTCTTCCCGGGTAGCCGCGGATGTCATTTCTGCTTTTACCTCGCCATACTCTTTGGCCTTTCTTCTTGCCCTTCTCAGATCTTCTCGCAAGGACTTCTTGATAGGGTTGGATATTGGCTCAATGTAAGGATACGGCCTACTCACAGCCGGAATGATCCATCCTGATTTTCTGAATTTAGCTATGATGGACCGGATATTCTCTCCATCATTGGGGATCCGGGCCAGCCTTATGGGATACATAGGCTCCGACAGTATAGCTTCAAGCAGAAGCTCCAGCGAAACGGGGTCCCGCGCAATAAACCTGTTTGGCTCTTTGAGCTCCACTGCTCCCAAGAAGCCCAATCGTACCGGATTCAAGATCTGCTCGAAATGTTTCAATACAAATGGAGCAACAGCAACCAACCGTCCATTCTTCCTGACAGTGATCACATGCAATGACTGGTTGTAAGTAAAGGCTGTCGCAGCTGCCTCCATCCAGCTAAAGCTTTGCCATGGCGCCACCTCCTTCGGCGGAGCAATTTCGTTCCACTCTGGGCCCAACTCACGTAAACCGTCCAGGTCTTCGATTATTGCAACCTTGTATTGCTCCGGCATACGGCGGACACCTCTCGACACACCATTTCACAAAGACTTTGCAATTTTTGCCAATTTGTCTTCATGGCTCGCAAACACTTCCAGCAGGCCAGGCCGTAACAGCTTATATGGGTTTGCCAGAAAATGGCGCATGCCGTATATCAAGAGATTTTCTCCATAGGGTACATAGAACCTGACCGGCACTTTCATCTCTCGTGCAAGAGCCATCATATTGCCAACAGGCATTCCAAATAGCAACTCCAGTTGGAGCAAGCATCCGACGTCCTTGCAGCGAGTAATTGCCTCTCTAGCTAAGACATAGTCATGGGTAGCTACCGCTATCTCCGGAACATGGCCCACCAACCGGTCCACCAAGGTCAAAAAACCTTTTCCAGGGTTCATCTCCTCAGACGGATCGAGGCTTTTAAATTCGCCTTTGACCAATCTTGCTCTCACGCCTTTTTTTATCACCCACTCGGCATCTTCTATGCTTCGTTTCCATCGTGTAGGAAGAACCAGACTGAACTTCCAGCTTTCCGATCCATTATCCGGCAGGGCAAAGCGGTCGATGACCTGTTCGAGCAGCTGTATAGTCGGATCGGCAAGAACGTGCTCATGTGCGTCAAAATGAACACCCTGGCCATTTGCAAGAGCAGTGGCAACGATAGGCGTGATAAGCTCGATATTAAAATCAAAAGCGGGAGGTTTCAGAGAAAGGTAGAAAAGATCTCCTTTAGCTGCATTCCTGAACACATCGCTCGCCATCTGGCATTCCCGAACGATCTGTTCCGGATCATCTCCTACCTCGTTGAACTTGCCGAGGGTAGAAGGTATTCCACAATCATGCAGCGCACGACAGGCATCTATGCCTTCTGAAAGATTCCTGGGACCACCCGAATAGAATTTTCCTAAGCCATATACAAGTCGCTTCAGTTGCCTATAGGTTGTCGTTCGTTTCAACTGCTCCATGTGCTTCTTATCCGCTACTCGATTTCAGTCTGCCTCGAAGTATGCACATCACTGGAAAACCTCAAAAAACCGGGATGGTTCACGGGATTGTGGTGCGAGATGAAGTTATTTGTGGGACTATTTGACATCAAGGCAGCCTGGCGGTGACACAAACCGTCGTGTGTTACGGTTAGCTTGCCCCTACACAATGAACATGAAGACATCTC
>JAFGMS010000306.1 GCA_016927375.1 Anaerolineae bacterium | reverse complement strand
CCGCCCAGCGCGCTTTCCTCACTGCTCGCTGCCAGGCTTGATAGCGCTTCAACATCCATTTGCGCCAACGTCTCCTTGTCACCCAGGGAAAGTACTCCTCTCCCTGTTCTGGTCGGCTGACCACTTCGCTGATCATCTCGACCGTTTTGTCCTGCCGGATGCTATCGACTTCTCTGTAGTCATAGGCACCACCTGCCATTGCCAAGCACAGGAGCTGTATCATGATGGTCATAAACCAGAAGAACCAGACAAGGGCTTGTCGTGAATGCAAGGTTGTAGTATTGTGCATGGTGAGCGATCTCGCTGCCGTTGTGTTTTGCGTGAAACGAATGGTAGCCAAGAATGATCGCTCATTTCACCCCTTTATTCACCTTTTTATTCGATTCTTAAAGTGCGGAATATAGGCTTAGGTTGACACTTATGTTTTCCCCACTATTCCACGTAGACCCCAAAATATAAGGCAGTTGTGAGCATCAGCGATTAAAAGCCATCCACCAACTCGAAGATTTGAGTTGGTGGAAACAACAAAATCATACTATCATTAGAGACATCCGGTGTGTATTGACTGCCGGGTGTCCCTATTTTGGGGTAATTTGTAGGGACGATGTATTCACAGTTGTCAGTCACGGGCCAAAAACTGACCGCTGATAGCTGACCGCTTCTATATAGGCAGGTGGCAAAACTATGAGCTTCCAGTACATTCAACCTGAACCGGAAGAGAAAAAGAAATCTCCGGTCAACATGCAGGTGGTGATTGTCGTTGTTATTGGTCTGGTGGTCGTGGTTTGCTTGATCATTGGGATTGTCGTGGCACTGCCCCGGCTTTCCTCGCTTTTGTCGGGTTCATCCGGTGAAGCAGCCAGTGGCGAGACTGTCTCTTATGATATTCCCACTGCCCGTGAGGCTTATGTTCCGGCGGTGACGCTGATTCGTAGCCAGGATGCGGGTGCACAGCTGGCCAGTGCCACCGGGGCGTGGACACCCGTGATCAATCGGGCGCAGCTGGGCAGCGGCCGGACGGGCTGGACTTTTGCCTTTTACCTCCCATCCACCGAGCAGATGGCGCTGGTGGTTGTGGACCGTACGGATAAGCCGCTTGTCGTCAGTAAAGAGCCCTGGGGCACGCCTCCCGGCTTACATGATGATCAAAACTGGCAGATTGACAGCGGGGGAAATAGTGGTATGGAAGCGTTCTTGCAGACGTGTGGCGGCACACTCGAAGCAGAGCCTGACAGCCGGGTTCATGCCACGCTGACCACATCGACGGAAAGTCAGTGGCTGTTGTGGCAATACCAGCTACTTTCACCCGGAGGTGTTGTTCTGTGCGAGGTATCACTGGATGCCTCCAGTGGTCAGGTGAGGTAGTAGTACAAACAGACTAGTCCAATGATAATGTTACCAGAGGGCTACTTGCCAAGCATTTATTATCGCGTATAATAACCTCACTGTTTAACAATGCATTTGTCTTATTTGGCTTGATCCTATACAGGAGAGACAATTATGGGTGCCGGTCGTGGCCGAAGAACAGGAATGGTGCTGATCCTCATCATCATTATTATACTTATAGCTGTGTTGGGTATTGGTTATGTCTTGCTTCGGGGGGGGACAGCTGGTACAGGAGAGACCCCTGGTGAAGTGGCGCAGGAAGGCCCGACACCAACGCCTATCCCTAGTACGGTTGACGTCATAGTGGCTGCACGCGACCTCCCGCGGGGTGCGCGTTTGAGCATGCAGGACGTAACTACTGTACGCTGGCCGGTAGATGTGGCGCGTCCTCCAGGCGCTTTGGAGAGCAGGGGAGAGGTGGGCACGGCCGGTTTGGAGCAAGTCGAAGGGCGTATTGCCCGTGTGGATATTCTCAATGGGCAGCCGGTGCTTGATCATATGATCACCCCTGGTGACGAGCCGTCCGAGATAGGAGAGACCGGGTCGGATGCGGCGCTCCTGATCCCCGCCGATCGGGTTGCAGTTGCCTTCCCGCTTAGCCGTGTTTCCGGTGTGGCCTATGCCTTGCGGGCCGGTGACCATGTCGATATCATGGTGTCTTTCCGTCTCGTGGACGTGGATGAGGATTTCCAGACCATCCTACCCAACCAGGTTGGGGCTACGGTAGCGCTGGAGGCAGTGGAGGCGACTGCGCAGGAAATCGATTTCCTCGGTCGTGAAGAGGATGGTCCGTTTGGCCTCACGGTCATGGTTGTACCTTCCGAGCTCTACCAGCGCCCTCGTCAGGTGACGCAGTTGCTGATTGATAATGTGACTGTGCTGCGAGTAGGAACATTCCCGCTCTCAGATCTTGACAAACCCATTGTTGTTCAAGCAGCTGAGACACCGGCACCTGCGGAAGGTGAAGCCCCGGCTGAGGGCGAGCCTGCTGCTGAGGGCGGCACAGCGCCTACACCAGTCCCGCAAGTAGTTGTTGTTCCTGACATCGTCACACTTGTGATGAGTCGCCAGGATGCCCTAGTACTCAAGTATGCTCTGGAAACCGGGGGAGACATCGACTTCGCGCTGCGCAGCGTTTTGGACAATGAAGTGGATGATGTGCAAACTGACAGTGTCACGCTGCAATACATCATCGACTTTTACAATGTTGCTACTCCGCCTCGCCTGCCGATTGCCGCGGAACCGCGTATAGATCTGTTGGCTGAGCAGTCCGGGATTTTTACGTCAGCTGAGCCTCTTATGAATGTTCCTGAGGCGACGCCGGCAACAGGTGAAGGCAGCTAGGTCAAAGATAAAGCTTTACGAAAGGAGGAAGAGATGGCTGGTAAAAAAGGAGCCAAGAAGACCGTTGGTAGAGCCCGTAAGGGTGATGTCCAGAAGCAGGTTATCAAGCTGTTCTATGTTCAGAAGCCGAATGGTGCTTTTGCACCTCGCTACGAACCGCTTCCCACACCGGAAGCCGAAGAGGCACCCGCACAGAACTAACCTGTTTATCATCTAAACTCGAGCGCCCCATGTACACATGGGGCGCTTTTGTGTGTCTGGCTGCTGGATAGTGATGGATGGCTTCAGAGAGGAAGGCTCGAAAGGCGTGTATCGGCGAGGCACTGCATGAGACTACAAACATTGTTATTGTAACCCCCCACAGATGGTTCTTCCGCGAGAAACTGTAATCAGACTTGTGCAGGTGGCTGGAATTGTGTCATCTCTCGTTCCTGAGCTGGCACATGGAATAGGCCATTGGCAGCCTCTGAACTGCGAAAAAGGCTGGAAGACCTTCGATTTGACTCCGCAGCCTTTTGCTGAGATGATCCGTGATGGTGTGGCGTGGTTCCGGGAACATGGGTATCTGTAGGATTGTTTCATATTCCGGCACTCAAGGTTTTAGCGTTTTGTCCCCAAACAAGGCCATGATATCCTCCCGGCTGAGTGCCTGGTTGGCGCTGATTTTTTGGGCGGTCTGAGTGGCATTAAAGATTGCTTGCGGCGCGAATGTCGTACCTCGCAAAAGCATATCATCCTGAACCACTTCGTTGATCTGGCGTACCAGTCCGGCAGGCTCGCCTCCCTCAACCCAGTGCATAATCCCCTCGATCACCTTGCTCTCCAAAACCAGCTCGATGTGAACCTCCTGCACGAAGTAGGCCGGGCAATCCTTGAAAGTAGCCGACGACACTTCTACCGTACCGTCTCCGCCTTGAATGCCCTCACGGAGGTAACGAGGGATAGCTGTGAGCAGATTACCGCTCAGCTTCACCGGCGTGTCACAGTAAGTTCCGGCGATGGAGTAAAACGGAATCTGTGGGTCGGCGGCGGCAACATGGGCGTGATGTTCCCTGCCTTGTTCCAGCAGCCGGCGGTTAATCGGAATATTGGCCTGCTGCCACGTATCCGGGCTCCAGATATCCAGGTCTGGAATGGGGTTCCAGTCAGGATACAATTCCTTGGGAGCAGGTAGGATGGTATACATCCCAGGTAGGCTGCGCAGCATCTTTTGAGGATCGTTGGCTCTGTTGAGCTTCCTGGCGATCTCCATCTTGGGATCATCGCCCCTTGCCAGATTGACAACGGCGTCGAGTGTTCCTCGGAACGGCGTCCCAAGGGTAATCGCGCGCGCGACGACTTGCTCGGCATGTTTCCTGGTTTTCTCATGGGTCAGATAATCCAAAATAACCAGACCGCCCATGCTGTGCCCAATCAGGGTGACCTTCGTTTTGTCGCTGGCAGCCAGCTTCTGATCAATGAATTGTTGTAGTTGTTGAATGTGAGCATCGGGTGCGCGGCGCCAATCGTAGGGAAAGGTATATGCCTCATATGCGTACTGAAGCCGCAGCAGCATTTTTGCATAAACGATCCAGATTGGGTTGGGTGCTTCGATGCGAATGCCGGGAATGGCATTAGACTGACCATCCTCTGCCATATCGAGATGGTTGAGGTGGCCTTTCAGGAAGGCTATAGGGTTTAGCCACAATACTTCAGCACCCCTTCCTACATTCTCCAACACCGAACCGCTCAGACCAGGCAGCAAAATGATGATCGAGTCCCCTCTTTTTCTGGCGATCTGATCGACAGAAGCATATAGGCGCACAGCAGGCGCGTGCTGGCCGAAGAAGGCTTCCATTTCTCGATCTGGGACTTCCTGACGGATGTAGGTCTGAAGCTCATCCTCGGCCACATGGATCATTTTCACCAGGTCTTCTGCTTTGTTTGGCATGGGTATTACTCCTCAGTTATCAGCAAGGAATTCCTGTACAGCAGCATTGAAAGCTTCCGGTTCCTCCAGCATCGGCGCGTGGGCACTATTTTCAAAGATACATAGCCGCGCATTGGGGATTCGTTTTGCCCCGTCATAGGCGTTTGCCACGGGCAGCAGGCCATCGTGCCTGCCCCAGGTAATTAAAGTGGGCCCGGTGATCTCGCTGAGCCGTCGGACGAAGGCGCGCCGCTTGCCCGGCAGCAGGAAATCGACAAGCAAGAGGCGTGTGCCGGCTGCAAAAGCCCACAATCCCTTCTGACGATTCAGCTCAGCCATGCGGGCAATGACATCTTTCGGCGATCCCCAGGGGTTGAGGAATGACCAGGACTGGAAATAGCGAAGCAGATAAGGATCGGTTTGTTGGGTGAGCATACCGGCGAAGAAATAGGGCAGCCGGAAGGTCATTGTGCCTGCTACAGAAAAAGAGAGCTTGGTGCCTAAGCCCAGGGCATCCACCAGAATCAGGCGTTGAACACGCTCCGGATGGGCCATCGCGTAGGCCAGACTGATTGCTCCTCCCATCGAGTTTCCCATCAGAATGAGATCGTCTGTGCCTAATGCCTTTAATAAACCGTCTAACCACTCCAAATAAAAATCAAGCCCATAAGGGTGCACTCGCCCGCCTGATCGCCCATGACCTGGGAGATCTGGCGCAATGGTTGTGTAATGAGATTTGAGGGCCTCAAAAGCATATAACCAGCAATCACTGGTTGCAGCCATGCCATGCAGCATGACCAATGGCGGACCACTTCCCTCTCGGAACACAAAAGTATCTAATCCATCAACCGGAACAGTAATTGAAGTTTCCATTGTCTGATTTAGCTCACAACAGGTATTATAGGGCGATTTGCGGACCAGAGGAAAGTTTTTGCTGAACGCTGTCACGTCTGGATAGTACAGTGGCAGATCTAGGTCTTGATGATCTGTTTGTTTTTGAGACGGTTCACTGAGTTGTGAAGAAGGACGAGATATTTGTGGCTGGCTAGGAAGACGGGAGATGCCTCTATACTCATTTGTAAGGG
>JAFGMS010000305.1 GCA_016927375.1 Anaerolineae bacterium | reverse complement strand
ATCCGACAAATACGGGTGACAAGTGATGCTTTGCATCACCCATATCCGTCACCAGCGCAGGTTGTAATGTGACATTGTCAAGTTTCGATGATCAAAGTTGACCGATGATTGCCAAGCATTGGTCTTCAACCAGCGCGTCGATCTGCCACCGACCAACTGCTCACCGTGCGCTGACAACTCAAAACCCATCACCATTCGATTTTTGCTCTGTGTCTAGGCTGGACTGATTAGTTGTTCCTTGTGTCTTCGCTGAACACCGACTGCTCAAGCCTGGCTTTCCTCTTGAGGAAGCGAGGCAATGATCTGCTGTATCTGTGCCTCGGCCTTGGCCATCTGGCGTTTGAGCTCGGCCTCGCGTGTCTCGTTGGCGTCCAGCCTGTTTTGCGATTCCTCAAGCTTGTCGAGTATGCGGCCGCGCAGTGCAGCCTCTTTGCCGGTTGGCTGAAGCGCAGCCAGATTCTGGCGCAGCTGCTCCTGCTGCTTGTAGATCTCCTCACGCTCGGTGGTGATTTCGGTCAGCTCGCGCTGCATGTCTTCGATGATCCGCAGCTGCCCGAGCATCTCACCCAGCAAATCAAAGGTCGCCTGGTCAAGCCATCGATGCTTCAAGAAGCGCTGGAGCTGCTCGTATTGAAGGCCGCGCAGCTGCTCGCGTCGCTGGGCGCGTCTACGTATCTGCCAGACGAAGCTGGTGCGGACGCGGGCCGGGACATCCACCCGCCAGCGCCGCTCGGTGTTGGTCTCGACATCCGGCGCGGGTGTATCGAACAGCTCGTATTCTGAACCCTGCCTGGGTGCCTCGATGGTGAGCAAGAGCTCATCCCCCGTCGTATTCTCGATGCGGTGCTCGGTCTGCCAGATTTCATATACTTCATACACCAGGAATTTCCCCTTGAAGGATAGGCCGGTGGTTGTGGTGGTCGATTTGGTGTCGTCGGTGATCTTCACGCCCAGCTCGACGGCGTAGGGCAGGAACACCTCGATGTCCTCTTTGGTGAAGGGGATGACAGCCTCACCTTTGTAGTCGCCATCCTCGACCAGCGTCACCGGCCCGCGCTCCAATGTCAGACCGGTATGGTTCCGGAATCGCAGTGCCGCCACCGGATGATTGGGAAGCTTGCCGGGGTTGTAGAGCAGCTCGCGCGTGTAGCCGACCTCGGCATTGATGATGGGGACGAGCGCCGACTCGCCGCGCCGGACCGACACAGGCGCCGCTACGTGGTACTGGAAGAACTCGCCAGCCTCCTGGCCTTCGGCGGCAGGGGCGGTTGAATCGGCCAGGGCGGCCGGTTTTGGTATATCCATTCTCGCTCGCTTAGCCAGGCCAGATCTACCTGCTGTGGCATCCCCTACGGCCATCTTGCGCATAGCCATGGGCGCAGCAGCGCCTAGCACTCGCGATTCTTCGTAGAGCTCCTCTACCGCACCCGCAAACTCGATTGGCCCTGGCGCAATGCGCGATTCGTCTTTGACGGTCGGCCGCTGGGGGATGTGCGAGGCATATAGATCATAGATGAATGATATCGGCTGGCCGGCCACCAGCGTCACATCGACATCCTCCAGGTCTTCCTCCAGCCGGTTATCGAACAGCCCCCAGCCCTGAAGCAGCGCCTTGCCGCTGTCGCCGCCTTCGTCCGACTCGGCGACGACGCGATAGCTCACCCGCCAGGTTGGGGAGGGAGCGACGTAATAGACAACCAGGTCGTGCTCACCCTCGCTCAGGCGGACATGGATGGTGCGCCGCGTGTCTTCCCGCATACTGGTGTCGAGGAAGTAGGTAAGATCCTGGGCCGACTGCTGGTCGTGGATGCGCAGGCTGCGCAGCGCTTCGAGGGGGTAGAAGCAGACCTCATCCCCTTCGATGGCGACTGCCAGCCGGCGCAGGTCGGCTGTGTCAAGCTGCTGCTGGGCGCCTTGCTTGGGTACATCGATGCCGATAACCCGCCCGGTGACGGCATCGACCGTTCCCGGCGCGATCTCGACGGTGAGGGTGACCTCCCGGCCTCGCAGGTCGCGCAGCAGGTCAGACTGGCTGCCCAGCTCGGACAGGCGGATCGAGCTGCTGGCCAGGCGGTGCTCTTTGTCCATTGGGGTCTGGTAGTCGATGCCGAGCACCTGCCCGCCCCCCTGGTCGAAGATGGCCAGGCTCTTGAGAATGTCATTGATCTCATCCTCTCGGAAGGTCAGGTCGGCGCCCTCACCGCTCATCTTGCCGGCACGGACGAAGAAGCCGACGCCGTGCTTGTACAGAACCATCTCACGCATTGGTAGGCCGGGCATGTTATCCTCCTTGAAAACTGTTATTAGTGCTTGACGATTGAACGACATCGTCAGTCAGACAGCAATGAGCAACGAGTACCGAGCTATGAGTCAAAGGCTCTGTATTCTATATGTACCTGCTATTATCATAAGCATCAACTTACCGCAGCTTCCACCAATTGTGTCATTCCCGCTTTCGCGGGAATCCATACGCCACAATTACCGGCTGCTGAGGCTATCTGCAATGCCACCGGCGAGCATCTTAATCATCACCCACTGCTGCGTATGGTAGCCAGGACGTCTGTGTACCTGTTTGCCAACCATAGCCAGTCTACATCGCAATCTGTCGGAGCGCTATTGGGGATAAGCTGCTGTTCTTGATGCAAGGGGATGGCATGGGAGATAGCCGGAAGCGAGCCGGAGAAGGCCTTCCAGACCTATTGCAAGCGAGTGCGTTGATGCGGCTGAGGGCGGCCGGCCGCTTATCGAGGCGAGACAGAACTGACAACCATCAGGGTTCAGATCACAAACCTCTCAGGAGAGGATTACAAACGAGTCTAAACACGATTGCAAACGAGTCTAGAGAGGATTTCGAAAGGGATTAGAAGCGATCGCCAACAAGATTAGAAGCGTTTGCCAACGGGATTAGAAGCGTTTGCCAACGGGATTAGAAGCGTTT